>NZ_JBDPLV010000028.1:0-138435 GCF_039871605.1 Acrocarpospora sp. B8E8
GGTCTGCTCGCTTACGTGAAACGTAGTCAATCGAATGCACCTCCTTCACGGTGATCGACTGGGGCTGGTCAACGCGGGGCTTCGAAGCGCATTGCCGCACCTCAAGCCCCCTCCTTCAGGAGGGGGTCGTTGACGAAACGTTCTCCTCGTCGTGGTCGTGGCGATCGGGCGGGTCGCTCAGGCCCAGCAGGGAGTCCAGCGCCCACCGGCCCGGCGGGAACCAGGCGGCCCAGGCCGCGCAGAGCACGAGCCCGGCGTCGCGGAGCAGCTCGCTGAGGTAGGCGGGGTCCTGCCCGGCCGCGAGCGTGCCGTCGCCGCCGAAGCAGCCGCAGTCGATGCGCAGCCCGCGCGCCCAGGCCGAGGCGATGCCGGCCACGAAGGCGAGCATGAGCAGCCCGGCCACGACGGCCGAGGCGCGCGTGAGCAGGCCCAGGACAAGCAACGCTCCGACCACGATCTCCAGGATGGGCAGGCCGTAACCCACGGCCGTGGCGACCCCGCCCGGCAGGAGCTCGTAGGCCTTGACCGCCTGCACCGACAGGGCGGGCGTGCCGATCTTGAGCCAGCCCGCGGCGATGAGCACGCCACCGAGCACGAGCCGGGCGATGGTCGTCACCCAGGGTACCGCTCCCTGTGCGGAGAGTGGCCATCGCGAAGCGGGAATATCCGCTGCCACGTGAGAACTCCTTAACCTGACCGCGTGGGCGGTCACCGGTCCCGAACTTAATAGAGACAGCTCACCATGACCTGGATAAGAGCCCGGTAAACCGCGAGCGATCGCCGAATATTGCCTGCATAACACACCAAAACGGCCGATCTCCTGAGGGAGATCGGCCGTACCGGAAGCAGGCTCAGCGGCGGCGGCATCCCGCCGCGAGTTCGGCCGCGAGTTCGCGCACCGCGAAGAGCCCCGCGGACTCGTCGGGCGCGTCGAGCAGCCGCCGGATGAACGCAGAGCCGACGATGACGCCGTCCGCGTACGCGGCCACTTCGGCGGCCTGGGCGCCGGTGCCGACCCCGAGGCCGACGCAGACCGGCAGGGTGGTGTGCGCGCGGGTCCGCTTGACCAGGCCCTCGGCCGCCAGCCCGACCGACTCGCGGGCGCCGGTCACGCCCATCAGCGAGGCCGCGTAGACGAATCCGGTGCAGCAGTCGGCGACGATGCCGATGCGCTCCTCGGTGGAACTGGGCGCGACCAGGAACACGGTCTCGATGCCCGCCTCCCGGCTGGCCTCCCGCCACGGCCCGGCCTCTTCCGGCGTCAGGTCGGGCGTGATCGTGCCCACCCCGCCCGCATTGGCCAGGTCCCGCGCGAAACGCTCCGCACCGTACTGGTCGATGGGGTTCCAGTACGTCATGACCAGGGTCGCCGCCCCCGTCCTGGCCACACCCTCGACGGTGCGCATGACGTCGGCGATCCGGGTGCCGTTGCTCAGCGACCGGTGCACCGCGTCCTGGATGGTCGGCCCGTCCATCAGCGGATCCGAGTACGGCAAGCCGATCTCGATCACGTCGCAGCCCGCGTCCACCATGGCGGAGGCGGCGGCGACGGCCCCCTCCTTGGTCGGGAACCCGGCGGGCAGGTAGCCCACCAGCGCGGCGCGGTCCTCGGATCGGGCCTTCTCGAAGACCGCGGCAAGAGATGTCATATCGGAGCCCTAGAGGTTGAAGTACGTCATCGCGGTGCCCATGTCCTTGTCGCCCCGGCCGGAGAGGTTCACCAGGATCGTGGCCTCCGGGCCCAGCTCGCGGCCCAGCTTGAGCGCCCCGGCCAGCGCGTGCGCGGACTCGATCGCCGGGATGATGCCCTCGGTGCGGGCCAGCAGCGCGAACGCGTCCATCGCCTCCGCGTCGGTGATGCCGTGGTAGGTGGCCCGGCCGCTGTCCTTGAGCCAGGCGTGCTCGGGCCCGACGCCCGGGTAGTCCAGGCCGGCCGAGATCGAGTGCGACTCGATCGTCTGGCCCTCCTCGTCCTGCAGCACGTAGGTGCGGGAGCCGTGCAGCACGCCGATGGATCCGGCGGTGAGGGTGAGCGCGTGCTCGCCCGTCTCCAGGCCCCGGCCGCCGGCCTCGTAGCCGTGCAGGGCGACGCCCTCGTCGTCGAGGAAGGCGTGGAAGATGCCGATCGCGTTGGAGCCGCCGCCGACGGCCGCGCAGACGGCGTCGGGCAGCTTGCCGGTGAGCGCCAGGATCTGGCGGCGCGCCTCGACGCCGATGATCCGGGCGAAGTCCCGGACGATGCCGGGGAACGGGTAGGGCCCGGCGACGGTGCCGAACAGGTAGTGGGTGCTGTCCACGTTGGTGACCCAGTCGCGGAACGCCTCGTTGATGGCGTCCTTGAGGGTCTGGCTGCCGTTGGTGACCGGCACCACGGTCGCGCCGAGCAGCTTCATCCTGGCCACGTTGAGGGCCTGCCGCTCGCAGTCGACCGCGCCCATGTAGACGACGCACTCCAGGCCCATCAGCGCGGCGGCGGTGGCGGTCGCGACGCCGTGCTGGCCCGCGCCGGTCTCGGCGATGACCCGGGTCTTGCCGAGCCGCTTGGTGAGCAGCGCCTGGCCGAGCACGTTGTTGATCTTGTGGGCGCCGGTGTGGGTGAGATCCTCGCGCTTGAGCACGACCCGGGCCCCGCCCGCCTGCGCGCCGAACTTGGGCACGTCGGTGAGGGTGGTGGGCCGCCCCGCGTAGGTCCGCAGCAGGTGGTCGAACTCGCGGATGAACGCGACGTCGGTCCTGGCCTTCTCGTAGACGGCGGCGACCTCGTCCAGCGCCGGGATGAGCGCCTCCGGCACGTAACGGCCGCCGAACACGCCGAACTTGCCGCCGGTCCCGGCATCACCGCCGACCAGGTCGCCCGGCTGGAGGACGGTGTCCTCGGAGGATGTCATGGCTTCTCCTGCTGCCGTTCCTGTCGGGATGACGGGTGCGCGCCCGCGGTCACCAGGTCGTTGACCGCGGCCCTCGGGTCCTTGCCGGTGACCAGGCTCTCCCCCACGAGCACCGCGTCGGCGCCCGCGCGGGCGTAGGCGAGCAGGTCGTGCGGCCCGCGCACGCCGGACTCGGCGATCTTGATGATGCCGTCCGGGATCTTCGGGGCCAGCTTGGCGAAGACGTCCCGGTCCACCTGGAGCGTCCTGAGGTCGCGCGCGTTCACCCCGATGATCTTAGCGCCCGCGGCGACGGCGCGCTCCAGCTCGTCCTCGGTGTGCACCTCGACCAGCGGCGTCAGCCCGATCGACTCGGCCCGCTCGATCAGCGAGACCAGCGCCTCCTGCTCCAGCGAGACGACCATCAGCAGCGCCAGGTCCGCGCCGTAGGCCCGGGCCTCCCAGAGCTGGTAGGAGCTGACGATGAAGTCCTTGCGCAGGATCGGCACGTCCACCCTGGCCCGCACGGCGGCCAGGTCGTCGAGGCTGCCGCCGAACCGGCGGCGCTCGGTGAGCACGCTGATCACGTGCGCGCCCCCGGCCTCGTAGTCGGCGGCCAGACCGGCCGGGTCGGCGATGGCGGCGAGCGCGCCCTTGGACGGGCTGGACCGCTTCACCTCGGCGATCACCGAGACCCGGTCTCCGCCCAGCGCCGCGCGCACGTCACGGGGGGCGGGCGCACGTCCGGCGCGCTGCTTGAGCTCGTCGATCGACACGGTCTTCTGCCGCTCGGCGAGGTCCTCCCGGACCCCTTCGATGATCTCGTCGAGAACGCTCACGAACTCCGGGTCCCTCCGATTGACTGCGCTCGCGGGGCGTCGCATCGCACCCGCCTTGCCCTGCCGATGGTATCGGCCCTGCCGCCCCTGCCCGGCCACCGGGGCGTGTCACGGCGCGAGAAAGCGGCCGAACGGGAGATTGCGTACGACCCAGAAGACCAGGGCCACCGCGACGAAGCCGCGCGCGAAGACGGGCCTGGCCAGGACGGTGGTCATCCGGCGACCGGTCCAGGCCGCGTACGCCCAGCGGGCCCACAGGTAGAGCAGCACCGGCGCGGTCAGCGTGAACAGCGGGTTGAGGCTGAGGGCGGCGAGCGGGTCGCCGTGGGCGAGCGCGTGCACGGCGCGCAGGCTGCCGCAACCAGGGCAGAAGAACCCGCTGACCGCGAGGAACGGGCAGGCCGGATAGTGCCCGGCCGCGTTCGGGTCGACGGCGGCGACGTATCCGGTGGCCGCGATCGTGATCGCCGCCACCCCCGCGGGCACGGCGAAACGCCGCGTCGCCGTCTTCATCCGGACAGCCTAACCAGGCCCGCCCCCGTACGGGCCCTCGACATCTAGTAGTTGAAGCTGGTGTCCGCGGTCTCGGCGATGCCGATCAGGGCCAGGATGGCGGCGCCGAAGGCCAGCCACAGGATGACCCACAGGGCGATCGTGATGTAGGAGGTGACCAGGCCGGCCACGGCCATGCCGCGCCCCTCCTCGCCGCTCTCCTTGATCCGCGCCATCGCGATGTGCCCGAAGATCGCGCCGAGGATGCTGGTGACGCCGCACAGCAGCAGGCCGACGATGCCCATCACCAGGGACGCGACCGCGAGCCCGTTGGTCGGCCTGGACGGCGGGTAGCCGTAGCCCGGCTGCTGGTACTGGTAGCCGGGCTGCTGGTACGCCTGCTGCTGGTAGGACTGGTCGTAGCCGCTGGGCTGGGTGTAGCCGGGCTGCGGCTGGCCGTACTGGTCGTAGCCGGGCTGCTGCGCCCCATAGCCGGGCTGCTGCCCGTAGCCCGGCTGCTGACCGTATCCCTGATCCCCGTAGCCGGGCTGCTGGCCGTAACCGGGCTGCTGCCCGTAGCCGGGCTGGCCCCCGTGCTCCCCGGTGTCGCCCGGCTGGTTCCCGTAACTCATGTGAATGACTCCTAGCGGTCATCGTGAGAGGTGCGGGGCGCAGCCTAGCGATTTGCTCTGATTACTTGGGAAATACGCTCAAGGTGTGGACAATTTGTGACCAGGCGTGGCCCGCTTGTCAACGATGCTCGTCGGATTCGGTCGGGTCTAGTCCCGCGTCCAGAGCGTCCCACAACTCTCGCTCTCCCGATGGCCTCATCGGGGTACGGCTTCCGCGTGCCGGGCTCGCCCATCGGGTGGCGCGGAGGGTCGCGTACAGGCCGGAAAGGATCAGGAGCCCTCCTCCGGCGACGGCGATCAGCGGCCAGGGGGTGAGCTCGGCGGTGGCCGCGGCGCTGCCCTCGGGGGCTATGTCGCCCCAGGCGCGCAGGGACGCCAGCACGATCGCCGCGCCGCACAGGGCGATCAGGCCCGCCAGGACGGCGCGCCAGACGCCGCGGGCGGCGAGCACGGCGACGGATCCGGCCAGGGCGGCGAGGGCCACCGGCGTGAGGGAGGCCGCGACTTCGCCGCCGGTGAGGGTCAGGGTGGGCAGGTTGGGGGCGGTGACGTCGAAGGTCAGCACCGCCCAGTCCCGGCTGGCGGCGAGCAGCGTGAGCCCGGATCCGGCGGCGCAGACGGCCAGCCAGAGCGAGATCACGCGCCGGGCGGGATTCATGTGATGGTCACTTCCAGGGGTGTGGCGTCGAAGCAGGTGCGATCACCGGTGTGGCAGGCGGCCCCCACCTGGTCCACCTGGAGCAGGATCGTGTCGCCGTCGCAGTCCAGCGCGGCGTGCTTGACCCACTGCACGTGTCCCGACGTGTCGCCCTTCACCCAGTATTCGCCCCGGCTCCGGGACCAGTACGTCGCCCGGCCCGTGCTCAGCGTGCGGTGCAGTGCCTCGTCGTCCATCCAGGCCAGCATGAGCACCTCCCCGCTGTCATGCTGCTGCACGACCACGGCCACCAGGCCGTCCCGGGTGCGTTTCAACCTACCGGCGATCTTCGGGTCCAAGGGCATGTCGTAATTCTGCCTCATCTGGGGCCCCGACCAGCGTGTTCGTCCCCTCGGGCGTGGTCAGCCGTCGGCGGCGACCAGGGCGAACGGCAGATCGGCGATCGGGTGGGCGGTGAAGCCGGGGGCGCCGCGGTAGGCCGAGCCGGTGATCCAGCGGGTGGTGTTGGAGGCCACCACGCGGCCTTCGGCGTTGGTGAGCAGGGCGGGGGCCGGGATCTCGCGGAGGGCGGGGTCGACGGCGGCCTCGAAGCGGCGGACGAACACGTCGGCGGCGGCGACGCCGATGAAGGCGCCGGCCACGGTCACGGGGACCGACAGGGTGAGGCTGTATTCGTCGGTGCACAGGTAGTCGACGTAGGGTCCGCAGATGGTGTGTTCGGCGCCGGCGAGGGGGCCGGTGTACCAGTCCCAGTGCGTGTAGTCGTAGAAGGCGCTGCTCGACGGGTCGAGGTCGCGTAACAGCTGGACGGGCCGGCCTGAGGGGTTCTCCTGCCACCACTCCAGATACCAGGGGGCGTCCGCGAGCAGGCCGGGGGCGGCGATGAAGCCGATTCCGGCGATCAGCGCGCCCAGGCGGCCCGGGTCGAGGCGGCTCCACAGCAGGGGGCGGAGCGTGGCCAGGTCGGCGGCGACAGGCGTACGGCCCCGGACCGAGCCCGCGGTGGCGGCGGTGGCGGTACGGACTTCGCGGAGGGTGGTGAAGACCTCGTCGGCGACCTCGGTGACGCGGGTGACGGCCGCGTTGACGACGTCGGCGGGGCGACCAGCCTGAAGTTGGGTCATTTCGCTACTCCTGGAGCCGCAGCCGAAGCTCGATGAGGTGGTCAACCGCGTCCAGCACGTGGCGTTCGGCGAGCTCCCTGGCCTGGTCTCCCTCTCCCGCCCTGATGGCCTCGACGATGGCCCGATGCTGGTCGAACAGATTGCGTTTGGCCATCTCATGGTGCTCGTCCCGGGAAAGCCACAGCAAGGGTCCGATGTCAGCCTGTAACCGGATCTCCTCCTGAGTGAGTCGCGCGGACTGGGAGGCGGCGGCGATCTCCACGTGGAA
This sequence comes from Acrocarpospora sp. B8E8, assembly GCF_039871605.1. NCBI lineage: Bacteria > Bacillati > Actinomycetota > Actinomycetes > Streptosporangiales > Streptosporangiaceae > Acrocarpospora > Acrocarpospora sp. B8E8. The sequence continues at coordinate 6,881 of NZ_JBDPLV010000028.1, forward strand.
GCGGCCGTCCAGGCGGCGCAGGCGGCCGTCCCAGTCGGCTTCGGCCATCTCGTCTAGGGAGCGGAGGATCGGGGCGAGATCGGAGGGGAGGGCGCGCTGGGCGGCGAGGCGGGCGGCGGCTCCGGCGATGGCCGCGTAGTGGTCGCCGAGATCGCGCAACTCCTCCACCGCGTACCCCCGCAGGAGGGAGCCGAGGTCGAGGTCGGAGGGGAGGCGGACGAAGCTGCCGCCGCCGCGGCCCCGGCGGGTCTCGACCATGCCCTGCTGGCGCAGGGCCATCAGGGCTTCCCGCAGGGTGACGGTGGAGACCCCGAGCTGTCCGGCGAGCTCGGCCTCGCTGGGGAGTTGCTCGCCGTCGGCGAGCAGGCCGAGGGCGATCGCGTCGGTGAGGCGGCGGATCACCGCCTCGACCCGGGCGGTGCTGTCCACCGGCGCGAAGACGGCCAGACGCGCCGATTCCATCTGGCTCCCTCCATCGCGGTTAACACCTGTGATACCGGATCGTGTCTTGTTGCGAAACATTTAACACCATATGTTTAATTTCATGGCAGACCAAGCGGTGGCCCTGCGCGGGCTGCGCAAGAGCTTCGGGAGCGTCGAGGCGGTCGCGGGTGTGGACCTGGGCGTCGCGGACGGCGAGTTCTTCGCGATGCTCGGCCCGTCGGGCAGCGGCAAGACCACCGTGCTGCGGATGATCGCCGGTTTCGAGACCCCCACCGCCGGAACCGTCGAGCTCGGCGGCCGGGACGTCACCCGGCTGGCGCCCTTCGAGCGCGACGTGAACACCGTCTTCCAGGACTACGCCCTGTTCCCGCACATGAGCGTGCTGCAGAACGTCGAGTACGGCCTGCGCGTCAAGAAGGTCCCCAACCGCCGCGAGAAAGCCCTCGAAGCTCTCGCCACGGTCCGCCTGGAGGGCTTCGGCAAACGGCGGCCCGGCGAGCTCTCCGGCGGCCAGCGGCAGCGCGTGGCGCTGGCCCGCGCCCTGGTCAACCGCCCCCGGGTGCTGCTGCTGGACGAGCCGCTCGGCGCGCTCGACCTGAAGTTACGCGAGGAGATGCAGGTCGAGCTGAAGGCGATCCAGCGCGAGGTCGGGATCACGTTCCTGTTCGTCACCCACGACCAGGAGGAGGCGCTGACCATGAGCGATCGGGTCGCGGTGTTCAACCACGGCCGGGTCGAGCAGGTCGGCACCCCGGCCGAGGTGTACGAGCGACCGGCCAGCGCGTTCGTGGCCGGTTTCGTGGGCACCTCCAACCTGATCTCGGGCGAGGCGGCGCAGGCCGTGCTCGGCAAGGACGGCACGTTCAGCGTCCGCCCCGAGAAGCTGCGCGTCGCGCCGCCGGAGGAAGCCGTCGGGGACGGCGAGCACAGCGCCACCGGCCTGGTCACCGAGGTCGTCTACGCCGGGCCCGCCACCCGGTTCGTGGTGGATCTGGACGCGGGCGGGCGGCTCATCGCCCTCCAGCAGAACCTGCAGGTCTCGTCCATGGACGTGATGGGCCTGCGCGGCACCAGGGTCCGGCTCGTGTGGCACCGCCGCCACGAGTTCGCGATCGTCTAGATATCAGGAGCTCATATGCGATCAACCCCCCGCATCGCCGCAGCCGTCGCAGCACTGGCCTTGGCCGCCGCCTGCGGTTCCACCGAACCCACCGGCACCGCCGCCCCCGCCCCCGGCGTCAGCGGCTTCACCCCGCCGAAGATCGAGGCGCTGGCCTCCCTCGGCGCCGGCGAGGGCCAGGTCAACCTGGTCGCCTGGGCCGGTTACGTGGAGGACGGCTCCACCGACCCCAAGGTCGACTGGGTGAGCGAGTTCGAGAGCAGCACCGGCTGCCAGGTCAACACCAAGACCGCGGGCACCTCCGACGAGATGGTCAACCTGATGAAGACCGGCGAGTACGACGCCGTCTCCGCCTCCGGCGACGCCTCGCTCCGCCTGATCGCGGCCGGCACGGTGGCGCCGGTCAACACCTCGCTGATCCCCAACTACGCGGACGTGTTCTCCGGCCTGAAGGACAAGCCGTGGAACTCGGTCGGCGGCGTCTCCTACGGCGTGCCGCACGGCCGGGGGGCGAACCTGCTGATGTGGCGCACCGACAAGGTCAGCCCGGCCCCTGACTCCTGGGGGGTGGTGTTCGACCCCGCCTCGCCGTACAAGGGGTCGGTGACCGCCTACGACTCGCCGATCTACATCGCGGACGCGGCCGTCTACCTGATGGCCACCAAGCCCGAACTCGGCATCAAGAATCCGTACGCGCTGGACGACAAGCAGTTCACCGCGGCGGTGGACCTGCTGAAGCAGCAGCGCGGCATCATCGGCGAGTACTGGTCGGACTACACCAAGGAGATCCAGGCCTTCAAGGCCGGCGACACCGTGGTGGGCACCACCTGGCAGGTCATCGCCAACCTGGCGCTGGCCGACAAGGCCCCGGTGGAGGTGACGCTGCCCAAGGAGGGCGCGACCGGCTGGTCGGACACGTGGATGGTGGCGGCCGCCGCCAAGAACCCCAACTGCGCCTACAAGTGGCTGGACTGGATCATCTCCCCGAAGGCGAACGCGCAGGTGGCCGAGTGGTTCGGGGAGGCGCCGTCGAACGCCAAGTCGTGCGCGGAGACGGCCGACCCCAAGCACTGCGACACCTTCCACGCCACCGACGAGGACTACTTCTCGAAGGTCTACTACTGGACCACCCCGATCCCGCAGTGCCTGGACGGGCGCACCGACGTGACCTGCAAGGACTACGCGGAGTGGACGCGGGCCTGGACCGAGATCAAGGGCTGATGTGAGGCGGCGACTGGCGACCTTCCTGCACCGGCACGCCGGGGTCCGGCTGTCGCTGCTGCTGTCGGCGCCGATGGCGTGGCTGGGGCTGGCCTATCTGGGCGCCCTGGCCGCGCTGCTGGTGACGGCGTTCTGGTCCACCGACACCTTCACCGGGAACCTGATCAGGACGTTCACCTGGGCGAACTTCGAGGATCTGGTCACCGGTGAGGTGTATCGGACGATCGCGTTGCGCTCGCTCGGGGTCGCGGCGGCGGTGACGCTGATCGATCTGGTGGTGGCGTTCCCGATGGCGTTCGCGATGGCCAAGCTGGCTTCGCCCAGGGCCCAGCGCTGGTTGGTCATCGCGGTGCTCACGCCGCTGTGGGCGTCGTATCTGGTCAAGGCGTACGCGTGGCGGGTGCTGCTGTCCACCGGCGGCATCCTCGGCTGGGGGTACGGGCTGGGGGCGACCGTGCTCACGTTGTCGTACCTGTGGTTGCCGTACATGATCCTGCCGATCTACGCGGGCCTGGAGCGGCTGCCGAACTCGCTGCTGGACGCGGCCGGGGATCTGGGCGCGCGCGGCTGGCGGACGTTCCGCACGGTGGTGTGGCCGCTCACCTTCCCGGCCGTGGCGGCGGGGTCGATCTTCACGTTCTCGTTGTCGCTGGGCGACTACATCACCGTGAAGATCGTCGGCGGCCGGTCGCAGCTGATCGGCAACGTGGTCTACGACAACATCGGCGCGGCCAACAACCTGCCGTTCGCGGCGGCCGTGGCGACCGTGCCGGTGGTCATCATGCTGGTCTACCTGGCGGCGGTGCGCCGGACCGGAGCGCTGGAGAACCTGTGAACCTGTCTCGTACGGCTCGCGCCGCGCTGTGGGCGGCCCTCGCGGCCGGGCTGGCCGTGATCTACGTGCCGCTGGCCGTGGTGGTGCTCAACTCGTTCAACGCCGACCGCACGTTCGGCTGGCCGCCCCCCGGCTTCACCTTCGACTGGTGGGCGGCGGCCTGGCGATCCAGCGGCATGCGCGAGGCGCTGTGGACCTCGGTGCAGGCCGCCTCGGGGGCGACGCTGATCGCGCTGCTGCTGGGCACGCTGGCGGCGTTCGCGGTGCAGCGCCACTCGTTCTTCGGCCGGGAGACGGTGTCGCTGCTGATCGTGCTGCCGATCGCGCTGCCGGGCATCGTGACCGGGATCGCGCTCAGCAACACCTTCCACTCGGTGCTGGGGGTGCCGCTCGGGCTGTTCACGGTGATCGTCGGGCATGCCACGTTCTGCGTGGTGACGGTCTACAACAACGTGCTGGCCCGGCTGCGGCGGCTCGGGGTGTCCATCGAGGAGGCGTCGGCCGACCTGGGCGCGGACACGTTCACCACGTTCCGCCTGGTGACGTTCCCGATGATGCGGTCGGCGCTGCTGGCGGGCGGGCTGCTGGCGTTCGCGCTGTCCTTCGACGAGATCATCGTGACCACGTTCACGGCCGGGGCGGGAGTGCGAACCCTCCCGATCTGGATCTTCGAGAACCTGTTCCGGCCCAACCAGGCGCCGGTGGTGAACGTGGTCGCGGCGGCGCTCATCCTGCTGTCGGTGCTGCCGATCTGGCTGGCCCAGCGGATCAGCGGAGAGGCCACCCGCTATTAGCCGCCTGCGGGACGGTTCTTGAGAGCAGCGCAAGAGGAGATGAGCTGTGGTTCACGATGTACCCAGAAGCCTGAGCACCGCGGCGACCTCCCCCCGCCAGCGCCCCAACTCACCCGGCGTCGGCGACAACTCGTAGGCGTGATAGTGACACGCCTGGCTCAGTCCCGACCACAAGATGGCACACTGCCGGGCCACCCCGGACCCGGCATACGCCTCCAGGCAGAGCATCTGCTCCAGCATCGTGCACTTGTTCAGCTCGGGCCGGACGCGCTGAAAGTACTCCCGCAAGCCATGCTCGAGCGACAACCGCAACAGCAAAGCCGCAGGCCGCGGCCACACGCCCACCGTCTGACCCAGCAGCTGATCGGCCGAGCTCAGCAGCGCCAGCGCGGTCATCACGCCCTCACCAGCTTGGCCAGCCGACCCGTCTGACGCACCAACTCCTCGACATCGTCGAACCGGACCGCCTGGTGAGTGGCCTTGTTGCACAACACCACCAGATCCGCCGCCCATCCGCCGTAGCGCTGGTTCAGCTCCCCCAGCACCTGACTCCACTTCGAGGCGTCCCCGAACAACGCCAGCGCGGCCAGCTCGGTCAGCTTGTACGCGTCGCCGATCTGCCGCTCCACCAGCCCGTGGTCCCGCCCAGCGGTCAGCAACCGATGCCACACCACCTCCAGGAACGCCGCTTCCAGCGCGGTACGGCAGAGTCCCGGCAACACGTGCCGCACCACGTCAGCGGGCACCTTGCCCGACTTGGCCAGCGCCCGCGCATCCCGCAGCGCCCGCGCCACCGGATCGTCGGACTCCTTCAACTCCACCACCGACCGTTCCTTGCGGACCACCTCGATGACGGTCGTCGGCAGCCGCAGATACTTCAACGCCTGAGGTAGCCGTGTGTCATGGGTGAACACGACCACCTGCCGGGTCTCAGCGATCATCGTCAGCACTCGGGCCAGCCCATCCACCTTGGCCGGATCCATGGACTGCACCGGATCGTCGATCACCAAAAACTTGAACGGACTCTGCCGTGACGTCGCACGCGGCAGGAACAACGTCAGCGCGAGCGCGTGCAACTCACCCTGGCTCATCACCCCCAGCGCGGGCGCCTCGATATCGTCCACCGACACGTCCATCACCACCCGCCGCTGGGTGGCCGCACCGGCGAGCTGGACCGGCCCGAGCGTCACGTTGCTCTGCTGCCGCAGCAAGTTCCAGATCAGCTGGGACGTCTCTCCCAGCGGCGCCATCCGCTCGGCCCGCAGCTCATCGTGGACATCACGAAGCCACTTCCGCGCCGCCTTGACCTGCTTCAGCTCCGGCCTGCCAGCCTCCGCTCGCCGGGCCACCGCCAGCCACGCCGCCAGCGCCGTCGCGGTTTCCTTCCACCGCCCGTCCAGATCCGCCAAGCGCTTGACCGCCTGCTCCTGCGCGTCCCGGCAGGCGGCCGCCATTGCCATGGCTGCCATGGGCTGCTCGACCACAGCCACGTCCGGTCCGGACAGGTCCGCCACCTCGGGCAGTTCGGCGTCGGCCTGCTTGATCACCTTCTCCAGGTCTGAGGCCCGGTCGCGCAGGTTCTTGTCGGCGGTGGCCAGCAGCTCCAGCCCCAGGATCGTCGCGACCGCGTCGTACATCTCGCTCGGCTTGCCGCTGATCATCTGGCCGAGCTCAGAGTAGGACAGGAACGGCCGGTACAGCGCCAGATCCGGCGCCCATCCCAGCTCAGCCAGCGGCACCGGGTCGCTGCCCGGCCGCTCCACCTCGGCGCGGGAATCGCCCACGTCCTCGCCTGTCCACTCGCGCAATACCGTGCTCGGCTCAGTGTCGCCCTCCAGCAGCAGCTCCACCGCAACCTGCGGAGGCGCAGACTCGTGCAGGTTGCGCCAGCTCCGCCGCCAGATATCCGACCTCGAGCTCCAGCGGGCATTGTCACCAGTGAGCGCGATCTCCACGGCTTCGGCGAAGCTGGATTTGCCGCTGCCGTTCCGGCCCACCACCAGGGTCAACCCCGGACGGGGTGTGAGCGGGAGGCGTGCCGTACGGCCGATGCCGCGAAACCCACTGACCGTCACCGACTGCAGATACGCCCGCCGGATGGGACGGCTTCGGCCCGGCTCGTCCTCCCCCAGCGCCTCCAACATGATCCGTTGCGCGGCGGGGTCGAGCGAGGAGCCGGCGAGCCGGGCCGTCACCAGGTCACGCAAGGTCTCGGACACGACGCTCCTCGAAGTTAGCTTCAGGGGGATATCAAGGAGGCCGCCCTTGGCGTTACCCGGCCCCGACCTGCACAGTTATTCGTCCCATTCGTCCATGACGTCCGAGTATTGCCTTCCGACAACGTCGGCAGATCGGACCGAGTAGACGGTGATCACTGACTTCGGCCGATTTACGACCGCCGTAGGCTGGCCCAGCGGATCACGGGCGAGGTCACCCGCTGGGCCTGTTCCTCGCGGGTTGAGGGTCTGCGGGTTGGTGTCCTGCTCCTGATCGGGCGTGGCGGATGGATCTTCGAATGGTGACGGGTAGGTAGATCTTTTCACGGGGCCGCGTGACCTGCGGTTTTACCGTGGATCAAGGCCAGGTTTTGTCGTAGCTGCTGGATAGCGTGAGGGTGGTTGTTCGGATCCGCCGAAGCGAAAGGGGGGCGCCTTCATGCTCGGTTCTCCGATCGACGTGCTGGATCCCTCCCGTGCGGAGGGTGCCCGCGGACGCGAGCTGCCCGCGTTCCTGAAGGGCACCGTGCTTGACCCTGACCACGTCCCGCCCCAGCGTTCCGCCGACGACACCGACGACGACGCGCACAGCGACCCATACGGCGAGGCAGGGCAGCAGAACACTCCGCAGCAGAACACACGGCAGCAGTTCCGCCACGGCCGCTCCACCGACCCTGGTTGCTCCACCGACCCTGGCCGCTCGGCCGACGCCGGTCGCTCCGCCGATCCTGGCCGCTCGGCCGATCCTGGCCGCTCGGCGGGGCCGGAGGCCTGGGGCGAGCCGGTGGGTTCAGGGGTTTTGGTGGCCGAGTTCCGGCAGCTCGCCTCCCGGATTGCGATGGCCGACCTGCCCGACAGCTCCGGGTTGTGCCTGGGCGAGACGGAAGACCTGCTGTTCGGCCAGGACCGGCTGAGCTCGGCGATCGCCGCGCGGGTGGGACGAGTCCACGCCACCGGTGAGGCCAAGAACAGCGGGCACGCCTCGACCGGCACCTGGCTGCGCGCCTCAGCGGGCATGACCGGCGCGGGCGCCTCCCGCCTGATCCGGCTGGCCACCCAGCTGGCCCGCCTGCCCCTGGTCCGGGACCGGTTCGCCTCCGGCACGCTGGCCGAGGGGTCGGTCGAGGCGATCTGCCAGGTCACCGCCCATCTGGACGATGCGCAGGCCGGGCTGGCCGAGCCGATCCTGCTGGACCTGGCCGACCGCGCCTCCCCGGCCGAGATTCTCAAGGCCGGACGGTACCTGCGGGAGCTGCTGGACCCGGGCACCCTGGCCGATGACGCCGACGCCGACTACGCCGCCCGTTTCCTGCTGGTCCGCCCGTCCAGTACTGGCGGCGTGGAGGGGGAGTTCCGGCTGCCGCGGGAGGCCGGTGCCCGCCTGCGCGAGTTCCTGGCCGCCTACGCCCGGCCGAAAGGCAAAGACGACGACCGCCCACTCCGGCTCCGCCAGGCCGACGCCCTGTCGGCGCTGCTGAGTAAGAAGGTCACCACCGAACTGCTGGTCCTGGTCCGCGCCGAATCCCTCCCCACCGACCACCCCACCACCAGCCACCCCGCACATGACTCCGACTCCACCCACGCGGCCTCCACTGCAGTGCCCGGCACTCCCGCCGCACCGGCCACACCAGCCGCCCCCGCCACGGGGGCACCGCCATCGCAGAGCACAGCCGGACGCGCCGACACCACCGCGGCCAACGCAGGTGCGGCCGACACCGCTGACCCCGACACCGCCGCGGCCGACACCGCTGGCCCCGACACCGCCAACACCGGCACCGCCGGCTCCAGCGATACTCGGCCCGGGACACCTCAGGCCGGTGACGACTCGACCTGCCGCGCGAGCGGCCCTCGCCACACTGGAGGCACGGCTTCAGCCCGGGCGGGCGCCGACAGCACAGACACGGGTTCAGCCGGAGCGGGTGCCAGCAGCGCGGGCACAGGTTCAGCCAGAGCAGGTGCCAGCAGCACAGACACGGGTTCGGCCGGGACAGGTGCCGATGGCGCGGGCACGGGTGAGGGGCCGGTGGAGGAGGCGTGCAGGACCTGTGGGCACGCGCCGGACCGGCTCGCGCCCGGACTGCTGATCGCCACCGGGCAACTGCTACCCATCTCCGACGTCCACCGGCTCGCCCGCACCTCACGACTGGTCCGCATGGTCGTCAACGCCCAAGGCCAGGTCCTGGACATGGGCCGCGCCGTACGCCTGGCCACCCCCGCCCAGCGGCAGGCCATCCTGACCCGCTACACCACCTGCTACTGCCAGGGCTGCCCCATCCCGGCCGACATGGCCGAAATCGACCACGTCCAAGGCTGGGCCGACGGCGGCACCACCGACCTCGACCAACTCGCCCCCGCCTGCACCTGGCACAACCGCGACAAAGCAACCCACCCCGACCGCTACCGCACCCGCCGCAACCACGACGGCACCTGGACCCTCCTCCACCTCGGTAAGAGAAGCCGCTACGCCGGACGATTCCGACGCTGAACCGGACCGGCACGAGCACGCCACCCACCCGGGCCGGGAACCGCCCGTGCCGACTCTGCGTGCCGACTCTGCGTGCCGACTCTGCGTGCCGACTCTCGTTTGGTCGGGTGCCGACTTCGTCGGGTCCTTCGGCGGTGACAGGTCTAAGAGCGGGTGGCGGTGGTCCAGGAGGCGTACAGGTCGGCGTAGACGCCGGGCTCGTTGACGAGGTGGGTGTGTGGGCCGCGTTGGACGATTCGGCCGTGCTCGAAGACGATGATCTCGTCGGCGGCCTCGGCGGTGGACAGGCGGTGCGCGATCGAGATCGCGGTGCGGCCGCGGGTGACGCCGTCCAGGGCCCTGGCCAGGCGGACCTCGGTGGCCGGGTCCACGGCGGAGGTGGCCTCGTCCAGCAGGAGCAGGTCGGGGTCGGCCAGGTAGGCGCGGGCCAGGGCGACCAGTTGCCGCTCCCCCGCCGACAGCGACTCGCCGCGCTGGCCGACCGGGGTCTGGAGGCCCTGTGCGAGGCCCTCCAGCCAGTCGGCCAGGCCGAGTTCGGTGAGGGCGGTGGTCAGTTCCTCGTCGGTGGCGTCGGGACGGCCGTACCGGATGTTCTCGGCGAGGGTGGAGTCGAAGAGGAAGCCGTCCTGCGGGACCATCACGATCCGCTCGCGCAGCGAGGAGAACCTGATGTCGCGCAGGTCCACGCCGTCCAGCAGGATCCGGCCGGAGCCGGGGTCCATCAGGCGGGTGAGCAGTTTGGCGAAGGTGGTCTTGCCTGAGCCGGTCTCGCCGACCACGGCGATCCTGCTCCTGGGCGGGATCTCGGCGGAGACCTCGCGCAGCACGGGCGGCCCGTCGGGGTAGGCGAAGCCGACGTTGTCGAAGGTGACCGAGATCGGGCCGCGCGGCAGGATCGCGCCGTCGCGCGGGTCGGCCACGTCGGCGGGGGTGTCGAGCACGCCGAGGATGCGCCGCCAGCCGGCGATCGCGTTCTGCGCCTCGTTCAGGACCTCGGTGCCCATCTGCAGCGGCATGATGAACAGGGTGATCAGGAACAGGAAGGCGAGCAGTTCGCCGGCCGTGATCGTCTTGTCCGCGCCCAGGACGACGCCGAGCAGCACCACTCCGGCGATGGCGAAGGAGGCCACCAGCTCGGTGACCGGGAAGGTCAGGCCGATGATCCGCTGAGCCCGGATCTGCGCCTTGCGCTGAGCGTTGATCGCGGTGTCGATGCGATCCGAGGTGCGGTCCTCCGAGCCGTACGCGCGAATGACGGCGCTGCCCACGACCGACTCGCTGACCCCGGCCAGCACGTCGCCGGTGCGCTCGCGTACCGTCGTGTAGCCGCGCGCGACCAGCCGCTGGAAGCGCGGCAGCGCGACGACCACGGGCAGGAAGCAGCCCCATACCACCAGGGTGAGCTGCCAGGAGTAGACGGCCATCAGCACGGTGGCGATGCCCAGCTGGCCCACCGCCAGGATGATCATCAGGCCGCCCCACTGCATGAACGTGCTGATCTGGTCCACGTCGCCGGTCACCCGGGAGACCAGGGCGCCGCGCCGCTCGGTGTTCTGGGTGAGCACCGACAGGTCGTGCACGTGCCTGAAGCCCTTGCCGCGCAGGGTGGCCAGGCCGGACTCGGTGGCCCGGTAGAGGCGCACGTTCATGAGGTAGGAGCACAGCGCGGTGAGCAGGACGGCCGCGGCGCAGACGAGCAGCGCGTTCCGGATGAACGGGAGGTCGGGGGTTGCCTTGGCCAGCCCTTCGTCGATCACCTGCTGCACCGCGATCGGGACGATGATCTTCCCGACGGTCGCCAGGACGGCCAGCACGAGCGTGCCGGCCAGCCCGCGCTTGAACTCCGGCGACAGCCGGAATCCCTGCCGGACCGTCTCGACGGCGGATCGCTCCAGCGCTTGCATCGTCACGCGACAGCCTCCTCTTCCAGGGCGGCCCGCTCGGCCTCTTCCCGCTCGTACGCGGTGACCAGGTTGCGGTAACCCTCGCACCGGTCCAGCAACTGCTCGTGGGTGCCGTGGTCGGCGATCACGCCCTGCTCCAGGTAGATCACGTCGTCGGCCAGCGCGATCGTGGCCATCCGGTAGGCGACCACGATCACGGTGGAGGCCTGCTCCCGCAGGCCGACCAGGATGCGCTTCTCCACCTGCGGGTCCACGCTGGAGGTGGCGTCGTCCAGGATCAGCAGCCGGGGTTCCCTGGCCAGCGCCCTGGCCAGGGACAGCCGCTGCCGCTGCCCGCCGGACAGGGTCGCGCCGCGCTCGCCGACGCGGGTGTCGAGGCTGTCGGGGAGCGCGCTCACGAAGCCGTCGGCCTGGGCCAGCCGGAGCGCCGCCCAGACCCGCTCGTCCGGCAGGTCGGCACCGAGGGTCACGTTGCCGCGCACGGAGTCGTCGAACAGGAACGTCTGCTGCGGCACCAGCGACACGCTGGCCGCCACCCCGCCGCGCACCACGTCCCTGAGGTTGGTCCCGTCGACCGCGACCACCCCCTCGTCGGGGTCGATCAGCCGGGACAGCAGCAGGGTCAGGGTGGACTTGCCCGCCCCGGTCTGGCCGACCAGGGCGACCGTGCGGCCCGGAGCCGCCTGGAAACTGACGCCGCGTAATACCGGAGCGCCGGGGTCGTAGCCGTACGTCACGCCGGTGGCCTCGATCCGGGCGGGGGCGTCGCCGGGGAGCACGGCGGTGCCGTACTCCAGGGAGCCGGTCGCGTCCAGGACCTCCTGGACGCGGGTCCAGCCGACCACGCTGCGCGGGAGCTCGGCCAGCACCCAGCCGAGCGCCCTGATCGGGAAGGCCAGCAGCGTGAACAGGTAGGCGACCTGGATCAGCTCGCCGGAGGTGACATCCTGGCTGCCCAGCCGGTACGCGCCGGCCAGCAGCACCGCCAGCACGCCCAGCGTGGGCAGCGCCTCCAGGAGCGGGTCGAACAGGCCGCGGATCCGGCCCACCGCGATGTTGGCGTCGCGCAGCTCGTCGGCTCTGGCCTGGAAGCGCACGGTCTCGGCGTCCTCGCGGCCGAGGGTCTTGACCACGAGCGCGCCGTCGAAGCTCTCGTGGGCGACCTCGCTGACCGCGGCGCGCAGTTCCTGGGCGCGGGTGGCGAGCGGGGAGAGCCGCCGCTGGTAGACCAGGTTCAGCAGGGCGATCGCTGGAAATATCAGGAAACCGACGATGGCCAGCACCGGGTCGGTGATCACGATCGCGACGGCGGCGGCGATCAGCATGACGACCACGCCGACGGCCATCGGAAGCGGGGCCAGCGGGCCCCAGGCCGCCTCGGCGTCGGAGCTGGCGATGGAGAGCAGCTGGCCGGTGGGGTGGCGGTGGTGCCAGGCGAGTGGGAGGCGCAGGTACTGCCTAGTGGCCGCGCGGCGGGAGCGGGCCTGCATGCGGAACTGCATGATGCCGGCCAGGATGCGGCGGCCCATCACGCCGAGTGCCTTGAACAGGGCGGTGCCGATGATGAGCAGGGTGGCGGTGGCCAGCGCGCCTTCCGGGGCGCCGCCCTGGAAGGCCGGGATGACCGCGTGCTCGGTGGCCCAGCCGAGGGCCCAGGCGGACAGCACGGTCATCACGCCGTAGACGGCGCTGGAGAGCACGGCCGCGAGGAAGATGGACGGTTCGGCGCGGATCGCGTGGCCGATGACCTTGAACCCCTGGCGCATGACTGTGGGTGAGACCTTTGTCGGCACGCGGGGTCCTCTCGATCGGGTGGCTGCCAAGGAATGACAGTACATAAGGGGACAGACATCCTGGATCAGCCCATTGGCCGACACGAAGGCAGGTCGTTGGTCCTAAGCATTGAAAATTGCCGCGATCTGTCGGAATATTCCCCGACTCGCCCGGTCATTTGTTCGAACACGCGCTAGAACGCCGCTCGGTCTAGGCTGGAGGGGTGACCCAGGCGACCCAGGAAACCCACGCGCGCGCCGAACGCCGCGCGCTCAGCGATCTGTTCGATCGGCTCGGACCCGGCGCGCCGACCCTCTGCGCGGGCTGGACCACTGCCGATCTGGCCGCCCACCTGGTGGTCCGGGAGCGGCGCGTGGACGCCTCGGCGGGCATCGCGGTGAAGTTCCTGGCGCCGTATACGAGATCGGTGCAGAACCAGCTGGCCGCCCGGCCTTACCCGGAAGTCGTGGGCATGTTCCGGGAGGGTCCGCCGCGGTGGACGCCGTATGGGCTGGTTCCAGGTTTGGACGCGCTGGTCAACACCGTCGAGTTCTTGATCCACCACGAGGATGTGCGCCGGGCGCAGCCCGGCTGGGAGCCGCGTGCGCTGCCCGCGGATCTGGACGACATGCTGTGGCGACGGCTCAGGACAGGCGGCAGGTTGTTCTTCCGCAAGTCACCCGTCGGGGTGGTGCTGCGCCGGGCGGACACCGGTGACAAAGCTGGGGCGAAGATGGCGGAACCAGCCGTGGTGGTGACCGGCGAGGCCCAGGAGCTGCTGCTGTTCGCCTTCGGCCGTCAGGACCACGCACGGGTCACGCTCGATGGCGACCCTGACGCGGTGGACCGGCTCATGAAAGCTCCCCTGGGCATGTAGCCACGCGCGACCGGAACGGAGTCCAGCGGCTTTGCGGTAGTTGACCCATTCCGTCCGGGCATGTAGCCACTCGCGACCGGAACCCCATGGGCGGTGAGTGGGTCTATCAACGTGATCACGTATCGCGTGCAGGGCCCGTGCCTCCAGCACGTAACGCTTCGTTCGTCTTCTTCCAAGCAGAGGCGTGTTCGGCAAGGTCGGCACGTTCGCCACGCTTCGGCGGACGAGTGAGGAGAAGGCGCCGCCCTTGCGGCTACGAATGCGACCCGGTTAGCGGTCCGGATCCCCGGCTAGTCCCAGAACGCCGGGGCCCGCCTGCCGAGCGAGTGCCGGCCCGCCGCTGGGCTCGGTTGCAAGCGACAACGGCAACCTCGTATGGCGGCACGGCAATGAGCATTGACCTGTCTGGGGCAGGTCAGGAAACCACGGAGTGCACGATCTGCGTTCGCATGGTCCGTGTCACGAATTGGGTCGACAAGATGCGCTACACACGCCTTATGCTATAGCAATGGAACCGTTCGGGCTCTATCAAAACGAGATCTACTTCAACGGATTGCGGGGCGTTGTCCCGTCGTATCCGATGTCCTTCGCTGAGCTGGAAGAACGTGCTGAGGCCGTGCTACCGCCCTCGGTGTGGTCGTATGTCGCGGGCGGCGCCGGTGACGAGCACACCCAACGCGCGAACGTCGCCGCGTTCGCTCGGTGGGGGCTGGTCCCACGGATGTTCGTCGGCGCCACGCAGCGCGACCTGACCATCGAGCTGTTCGGGCGGACGCTGCCTTCGCCGCTGTTCCTGGCGCCGATCGGCGTCATCGGCCTGTGCGCGCAGGACGGTCACGGCGATCTGGCCACCGCCCGCGCCGCGGCCCGCACCGGCGTCCCGATGGTGTCCTCGACGCTCTCGGTGGACCCACTGGAGGACGTCGCCGCCGAGTTCGGCGACACGCCCGGCTACTTCCAGTTGTACACGCCGACCGACCGAGAGCTCGCCGAGAGCCTCGTCCATCGGGCGGAGAAAGCCGGGTTCGCCGGGATTGTCGTCACGCTCGACACCTGGATCACCGGCTGGCGCCCGCGCGACCTGCGGACCTCGAACTTCCCGCAGCTGCGCGGCCACTGCCTGACAAACTATCTCGGGGATCCGGTGTTCCGGTCGCGGCTGGACCGGACCCCGGAGGAAGACCCCCAGGGCGCGATCCTGCGCTGGGCGCAGTTGTTTGGCAACCCTCTCACTTGGGACGATCTGCCTTGGTTGCGGTCCATCACCACACTCCCGCTGCTGGTGAAGGGCATCTGCCATCCGGACGACGGGCGATGGGCGAAGGACGGCGGAGTGGACGGCGTCTACTGCTCCAACCACGGCGGACGCCAGGCCAACGGCGGCCTGCCGGCGCTGGACTGCCTGCCGGGCGTCGTCGAGGCGGCGGACGGGTTGCCGGTGCTGTTCGACTCCGGCGTACGCAGCGGCGTCGACATCGTCAAGGCGCTGGCGCTCGGGGCGACCGCGGTCGGCGTCGGGCGTCCGTACGCGTACGGGCTCGCGCTCGGCGGCGTCGACGGGGTCGTCCACGTGCTGCGCTCGCTGCTCGCCGAGGCCGACCTGACGATGGCGGTGGACGGCTACCCCACGATCGCCGACCTGACGCCGGACGCGCTTCGGCCGACGACAGGATAAGCGGCCCAAAGGGTCCCGACGACGCCGAGCCCGGACATGACCGGGACCGGTGTCGGCGTCGCGTTCAGGTGACAAGTTGTACACGGGGTTACCCAGGGTTGTCCTCTCAGGTCGGGTCAGGCGGGTCCGAAAATGCGGATCGCGTCCGGCGGGAGCTCGACGGTCAGCTCGGAGCCGTGGTCGACGGGGCTCAGGGTCCGGACCACCAGCTCGCGCTCCCCGAGATCCGCCACGTATCGGTAGTGGTCGCCGAGGAAGGCCCGCGAGCGGACCTTGACCGTGACCACATTGACCGCGTCCGCGGGAGCGCCGCTCGGCGGGTGCACCACGATGCGCTCCGGGCGGACGGTGAGCCGCACGTATCCATCGATGCCCGCACCGCCATCGAGGCCCGCACCGGTCGGAACGACGAGCGGCAGACCCAGGCCGTCCAGCCACACCCGCGCGGTGCCGTCCGCGCCCGGCACGGCTCGCCCCGCGAGTACGTTCACGGTCCCCACGAAGTCGGCGACGAACACATCGGCCGGCTCCTGGTAGATCTCCTCCGGGGTGCCGATCTGCCGGACCCGGCCCTGGTCCATGACCATGATCCGGTCGCTCATCGAGAGCGCCTCGTGCTGGTCGTGCGTCACGAAGACGGTGGTGACGCCGATCCGCTGCTGCAGGGCGCGCAGCCACTCCCGGGCGCGCTCCCGCAGCTTGGCGTCCAGGTTGGAGAACGGCTCGTCCAGCAACAGCAGGTCGGGCGGGTGCGCCAGCGCGCGGGCCAGTGCCACGCGCTGCTGCTGCCCGCCGCTGAGCTCGTGCGGGTAGCGGTGCTCCAGGCGGTCCAGTTCCACGAGCTCAAGTACCTCCCGGACCCGGGCCGCCCGGGCCGAGCGCTTCTCCTTGCGGAGCTTGAGCGGGTACGCGACGTTGTCGTGCACCGACAGATGCGGCCAGACGGCGTAGGACTGGAACACCACGCCGCAGTTGCGGCGCTCGGGTGCCACGTCGATCCGGCCACCGTCGAACACCACCCGGTCACCGAAGGTGATGGTCCCGCGGTCGGGCGAGTGCAGGCCGGCGATCGACCACAGCGTCGTCGACTTGCCGCAACCGCTGGGACCGAGCAGCGTGAACAACTCGCCGTCCCGCACGCGCAGGTCGAGGTCGTGGAGCACGACGTTGACACCGAAGCTCTTGGCGACCTTGGTCAAGGTCAGATCAGGCATGGGCCCGCACCCCCAGGAAGATTCGCCCGGCACCGAGCACCGCGAGGGTGATGGCCATCTGGATCACCCCGAAGGCGGCGACGGCGCCGCCGGTGCTCGTCGCCGCGAGTTGCAGCATGGTCAGACCCATGACCGGTGTCCGGTCGGTGACCAGGAAAACGGCGGGGTCGGCGTCGTTCAGCATCGACACGAACAGCAGGATGAAGCACGCGGCCATGGCGGGAGCGCTCAGCCGAAGCGCGACGCTCACCGAGGCCTGCCACCAGGTGGCAACGGCACGTTGGTACGGGTCAGGAGCACGGCCGCAGCCACGCCGAACGGCACGGACGACACTGTCGTGAGGGCGGCGAAGGTGGCGCTGTTTCCCACCGCGCCCCACCAGGCGGAGTCCGTCAAGAGGTCGCGGAAGTTGCCGAGCGTGAGGTGACCGCCGGATCGGTAGAGCGGCGTCGACCACAGCGACGCGAGGGCGATCGGCACCACGGGGCCGACGACCACGACCAGGGTCGCGGCCCAGATCAGGTAGTGACTGGCGGTCGTCGGAACGGACAGGCGCCGCAGCCGGCGGATGCGGCCGGACCCCGGAGCCGCCGCCCCGGACCTCGGCGCGGCCGTGACCGTCATCGGCCGAATGCCTTGTTGAAGCGGGCGACGATCTGGTCGTGCTCGTCGGCGAGCTTTGGCGAGAACGTTCCGATGATCAGGTTGTCCTCGCCGACCGCGGCCTTGACCTGGGGCAGCCCGAAGTCGCACGTCACCCCGTCGCGGTAGGGCGTGAAACCGCCCTGGCACGCGGCCTCCTGGCCCTCGACCGACAGCAGCCAGTTGACGAAGACCTTGGCCGCGTTCGGGTGCTTGGCCTTGGCGGTCACCCCGACGGCGCGCGGCAGCAACGGCGTCCCGTCCTTGAGGTAGCTGTAGTTCACGACCTTGGCGACGTCGCCGGTGATGAACGCCCGGACGGTGCCGGAGACGAAGAACTCCGCGGCGTACTGGCCCTGGGCGAGCTTGGTCACCAGCGGACCGTTGCTCGACTCCACCGCGGCGTGGGCGCCGATCTTCTCGAGCGTGTCCCACCCGGCCTCGCCGTACTTGCCGAGGTACGCGCTGGTGGCTCCGAATTGGACGACGTTGCTGATGTCGGTCGTCCCGATCTTCCCGTCGAGCTGCCGGGCCATCGCCGCCAGCTCCACCATCGTGGTGGGCTGCTTCGCTTCGGGGAGCAGCGCCTTGTTGAACACCGCGATGACCGGATCCACCGACATGGAGTAAACGCCCGGACCCAGCACCGCGTGGTCGGGCAGGTTCGGCGTGTTCGGATCGGTGTAGTCCTCGACGTTGCCGTTCCGGACGAAGGACAGCCAGCCCACCGCATCGCTGCTCATGACCACGTCGGCCGACGAGGTCCCCGACGCCGCTTCGGTCTCGTAACGCTGGAACATCTCCTGGTTGCCAAGCGTGAGGCTTCGGAGCGTGATGCCGGGGTACGCCTTCTCAAAGGCCTGCACGACCGGCGCCATCTGCTGCTCTTCGGCGTTGGTGTAGAGCAGGACCTCGCCCTCGGCACGCGCTGCCTTGAGGGTGGCGTCATCCACGGGGGTGACCGCCGAGGCCCGTCCGACGTTCGCCGTCGCCGTGGGCGTCGTGGCGGCGGTATCACCGGCCGAACTGCCGCACGCCGCGAGAGTCAGGGTGGCGGCGAGCGCGAGGGGCGGAAATGCGGTCCTTCTCATGGTGTTCCTCGGGTTCTTTCGACGGCGGCGTCGCCGGGTCGGACTCGGAGGACCGTGCAGGCAGCTGATCACGGTCGACTCACTGTGGCACTCGCCATCTTGTGAATGCTATTGCAAAACTGTCAATAGTTGCAGACCGCTTTTGCCATGGAACTTTCCGGCGGTGGACCCAGGCAGTGATGGCGACACGGCGTGTCGCCGTGGTGACGATGCGCGCCGGCATGGCGGCACGATTCCTGGGCGCAGCGCCGCGTCGTCAGCTGCGTGAAGAGCGCGCATCCCGAGCAGGTGCGCGCGTCCCGTACGGCGGGCGGCCCCGGCATCGGCCGGGGCGCCCGCCGGTCAGTCGACCGCCCGGGCCGCGGCTCGGCCGGCCACCCGGCCGGAAAAGAGGCAACCGCCGAGGAACGTGCCCTCGAGGGCGTTGTAGCCCATCATCCCGCCACCACCGAACCCGTTGACCTCACCCGCGGCGTAGAGCCCCGGGAGGGGGCTGCCGCCGGCACGCAGGCATCGACCGTCGAGGTCGGACTCGAGACCACCGAGCGTCTTACGCGAGAGGATGTGGAGCCGCACGGCGATCAGCGGCCCCGCCTTCGGATCGAGCAGCTTGTGCGGGGTCGCCACCCGGCTCAACTTGTCGCCGCGGTAGTTGCGCGCGCCGCGGATCGCGGTCACCTGCGCGTCCTTGGTGAACGCGTTGTCGATCTCACGGTCGCGCGCCTCGACGAGGGACCGGAGCGTCGACTCCTTGATCTCCGGCGCGTCCGGGTCGGCGAGCTTGTTCATGCCCGCGACCAACGCGGTGAGGTTGTCGGCGACGACGAAGTCCGCACCGTGCCGCTTGAACGCCTCCACCGGGGCCGGCGCCCCACCTCTGACGCGCGACAAGACGAGCTTGATGTCCTTGCCGGTGAGGTCGGGATTCTGCTCCGACCCCGAGAGCGCGAACTCCTTCTCGATGATTTTCTGGGTGAGCACGAACCACGAGTAGTCGTAGCCCGTCAGGCGCAAGTGACGGAGAGTTCCCAAGGTGTCGAAGCCCGGGAAGTACGGTGCGGGCAGCCGCTTGCCGGTGGCGTCGAGCCAGAGCGACGAGGGGCCAGGGAGGATGCGAATGCCGTGTTTGTCCCAGATTGGGTCCCAGTTGCGCAGACCCTCGACGTAGTGCCACATCCGGTCCGGGTTGATGACCCGGGCGCCGGCCGCCTCGGTGATCCCCAGCATCCGGCCGTCCACGTGCGCCGGCACCCCGGCCACCATCGTCCGCGGCGGCGCCCCCAACCGGGCCGGCCAGACCTTGCGGACCAGGTCGTGGTCGCCCCCGATGCCACCACTGGTGACGATCACGGCCTGGGCACGCAGCTCGAAGTCGCCGATGGCGATGCGCGACGTCGGGCGGCCTCGGTCCGCGGCCGTGGGCTCGAGCGCCTGTCCGCGCACCCCGACGACCGCGCCGCCCTCGACGACGAGACCGTCGACCCGGTGACGGAACGCGAAGCGGATCCGTCCGCTGCCGGAATGGGTGCGCACGCGTCGCTCGAAGGGCGCGATCACACCGGGCCCGGTCCCCCACGTGAGGTGGAAGCGCGGGACCGAGTTGCCGTGGCCGTCGGCGCGGCCGTCACCGCGCTCGGCCCAGCCCACCAGCGGGAAGACCCGGTGCCCCATCCCACGGAGCCAGGCACGCTTCTCACCGGCCGCGAAGTCGACGTACGCCTCGGCCCACGCCCGGGGCCAGCGGTCCTCCTCGCGGTCGAACTGCGCGCTGCCGAGCCAGTCCTGCCAGGCCAGCTCGCGCGAGTCCTTGATGCCCATCCGGCGCTGCTCGGGGCTGTCCACGAAGAAGAGCCCGCCCAGGCTCCAGAACGCCTGACCCCCTAACGACTGCTCCCCCTCCTGCTCGACCAGCACGACCGATCGACCGGCGTCGGCGGCCTCGGCGGCCGCCACCAGGCCGGCGAGGCCCGCCCCGACGACGATGATGTCGGCGTCAGCCACGGCTCACGCCCGGAGTCGTGGCCGGCACGCGGAGCACGGCGAGGGGGACATGGTGCTGGCCGGCGTGCATGTCGCGGTCCCGCAGCGATCCCTGTGAGACGGGTCGCGGGAACGAGATCTTGACGACGTTGAGCGACGGGATCCGGAACACCTGGATCGTGCCGGCGTCGACGCGGTAGAGGTCGGCGATCACCCGCTCGTTGAGGAACGTCTCGTCCGCCACGATCCGGTAGCCGTCCGCGTCCCGCATGAACAGCTCCATCGTCACCCAGAAGGGGCCGGCGTTCTTGGACCGGACCTCGAGCGCGAGGTCACCGACGGTGCTCGGGGGCGCCGCAGGAGGCGCCGTGCTGTCAGCCATGGTGGTTGTCTCCGTGTTCGATGCGGAACATGCCGGTGGGCGTGATGCTGTCGACGACGTGGTTGAGCACGAATTCGTAGGCCGGGCCCCGCTCGACCTCCGCCGGCGAGGACGCGAAGGCGAGGCTGGGCAGGTAGTGCATCTCGGGCGTCGGCAGATGCAGCATCAGCGGGTTGGCGAGCTTCGCCACCGCCGTGGCGGTGGCCTGGTCCGGGGCGTTGACGAGGAGCATAACGCCCACCTCCCGCGGTGGGCTGGTGTCGAACTCGAGGTCGTCCAGTACCGCGTTGTAGCCGTAGAGGCGAAGGTCGAAGGCGTACTCGTCGTCCGCGAGTCCCAGGGTCTGACTCACCCACCGGCGCAGATGCGCGCGCAGGAGGTCCGCCCAGGACTCGATGTCCGCGAGAATGAGCGGATCGCGGACGGCGGTGAAGGACATGGTCTCGTAGCCGGTGACCCGAGCACCCTCCAGTTTGACGGTGTGCTGGTCGGCGGTGTGGAACCGCGACCCCTCGACCCGGACCGTGCGGTCGTCCACGGCGACGTACGTCGCGTCGCGCACGTCCAGGGTTCCGGCGGGCTCACGCATCTCGAACGGGTTGACCGTCTCGTACAGCATGTGGGCGGCGACCGTGTACGGCGTGCACGCATTGCCCGGGTCGAGTGGCTCGATCGTGAACCCGCCCGCGTCGATCGTGGTGTGCACCCCGCCCGCGCGCGGGTTGACGGTGCACTGGCCGCCGCACTCGACGATCTTGGCGGCGTGCCAGCTGGGTCCGGCCGGCATCCCCTTCATCAGCGGGTACGCCGCCGCCACCGCCGTGTCGGTCGCGCGGCCCGCGAGCACGACCTGGGCACCCGCCTTGAGCGCCTGGACGATCGGTTCGTGTCCCATCATCCCGACGATGTGGGTGCAGCTCTCCAGCGTCTCAGCCCGGATCCCGCCCAGGGGCGGCAGCGGGTGGATCCGGCCGGCGTTGAGGTGTTCCTTGAGGTCGGCCGGGTTCTGCTCGCTGTAGATCCGCGCGACCTTGAGGCCCAGGCCTTCCTCCACCATGATCTCGGTGACCATCCCGGCGACCCAGTCGACGCCGCTGTCGGTGCCGCTGGTGCCGCACGAGCCGATGATCAAAGGCGCGTCGGCGCGGGCCGCCGCCCTGAGCAGGCTGCGCAGGTCGCGGGCCACCGCCTTCGCGGTGGTTTTCGCTGTCGCCGACCCGAGGTAGTACGGACCGGAGTCGGTGGACCCGCCGTCCACGGTGATCACGTCGACGCCGAGGGCCAGCCCGCGCTCGATCGTGGCCTCGTCCCATCCGGCACCGAGCATGCCGACGGGCGTCATGATCCGGACGGAGTCGACCGGTGTGTTGTCCATGGTCCGCTTCCTTTCGATGGTTGGCGTCCTTTCGAACGGGAGGGGTCGGGCCTCTCGGCCTCAAGCCGGGAGGGCTGCGAGGACCGGAGCGAGAAGCCGAAACGATCGGCCAGCGCCTCGAGCACCGTCAGCGCGGCCGGAATGACCTCGGTCCCGATCCCGTCGCCCGGGATGACCGCGATCCGGTACCCCTTGCTCATGCCCGCACCGCCGCGCTCCGCACGACGTCCGGACGGGTGACCGCGAACCGGGGAGTGCCCTTGAGCGCGGCCACCAGCTCGGCGGCACCCTCTAGCCCTGCGGCCCGACGGGCCTCGGCCGACTGGCCGGCCAGGTGGGAGTACACGACGATCCCGTCGACGCCCCGCAGCGGACTGTCCGGGGGCAGCGGCTCGACGCACACGACGTCCAGCGCCGCCCCGGCGATCACACTGGAGCGCACGGCGTCGACGAGCGCCTGTTCGTCCACGATCGGCCCCCGCGCGGTGTTCACGAGCACGGCGCCAGGCTTCATCCGGCGGAACGCCGCGGCGTCGAGGAGGCCCCGGGTCCGTTCGGTGAGCCCCGTGTGGACGGAGACGTAGTCGGAGGCGGCCAGGAGCTCGTCGAGCTCGACGAAGCGCACGGACTCGCCGGACCGCTCGCTGACGGGCATGCTCGTCCTGCAGAGCACCGACATGCCGAACGCGCTCGCGAGCGGGACGACCGCCCGGGCGACGGCGCCGTACCCGATCAGACCGAGCGTCGCACCCCGCAGCTCACGCCCATCCTCGCGCGGCCACTCCCCGGCCGCGACACCCGCGGCGCTCTGAACCAGGCGACGGGCGGCGGCGAGGAGCAACCCCAGCGTGTACTCGGCAACCGCGTTCGCGTTGATGCCCGGGAGGTTGCTGACCGTGATACCCAGCCGTGCGGCGGCTTCGACGTCGACGGAGTCGTACCCGGCCCCGGTCCGCACGATCACGCGCAACGCCGTCGCCCCCGCGAGCACGTCGGCCGTCATCGGCTCGTTCGCGATCAGAGCCCCTTCGATGTCACGCAGCGCCGCCGCCAGCTCTGCCGGGTCACGCCGCCCGCGCATCGGCAGGTGCACGGTTTCGCATCCAAGCCGGCGCAGGTAGTGATCGACCTCATCATCCGGCCTCAGGTAGTCGGTGGTGATCAGGACGCGAGACACCATGTTTCTTCCTCGAACGTCGGGGCGTGGCGACTCATTGTGGATTTGCTATAGCTTGTTTGTCAAACATTGCATAACTCGCTGCCATGGCGATGCGCTAAGCTACGGCTGTGGCCACCGAATCTCTCGCAACGCTCAGCAGCGACACCCTCGCCGACCAGGCCTACCGGTCGGTCCGGGCCGCCATCGTCACGGGCGAGCTCCGGCCGGGCCAGAAGGTGACGGAGCGCGGGCTGGCCGAGCGGCTCACCGTGAGCCCGACACCGGTGCGGGAGGCGATCAGGCGGCTCGAGCAGGACGGCCTTCTCGAACGCGCCGGGCCCCGCACGGTCAAGGTCTCCACCATCGGCGACACCGCGCTGCAGGACCTCGCCGAAGTGGAGGTCGCTCTGCGCGGCATGGTCGCCCGGTTCGCGGCCCGCCACGCGACGCCCGAGCAACTCGACAATCTCGACGCCATCCTCGACCAGGCCGACGACCTGCTGATCCTTATCAAGCAGCGTCATTCGAACGGCGACCCGGTGACCCGGAATGTCAACCAACTCCTGGACACGATGGAGCGGTTCAACGACGCCGTCAGCGCCTGTGCCAACAATCCGGTTCTGATGCGTCTGCTCGACCAGACCCGGGTGTTCTCCCGCTCCGAGAGCCGGGCCCGGAGGCTCGAACGCATCGCCCAGGACCCGAACTTCGGTCTTGACCGCTACACCACCCACCGTGCGCTGGTCCGCGCACTGCGCGCGGGGGATTCAACGACAGCCGAGGCCGTCGTGATCGAGGACGCCCGGGGCGGTCTGAGCGCTCTGCTCTCCGGCGGCTAGTGCTTCGGCCGCACACCGTCAGCTATCGCCACGCGCGGGTCACTCTCGATGGCGACCCGGAGGCGGTGGACCGGCTCATGAAGGCGCGTCTGGGGATGTAGCCAGGATGTTCATGATCGCCTGACCGGCCTCGGTGTCGCGTGCCGGGGCGGTGGGGGTGCCCACGGCCCGGATCCCCTGCTTGATCGTCGCCAATGCGGCTCTGACCACGGTGTCCGCGACGTTTCCTTTCTCGTACGCGAGAGGGTCGGACCCGAAGGCGAGACCGGCGGCGGCCAGGAGCGTCCGCACGCTCGGGGCGCCCTTGATGGCGAAGCCGCGCAGGAGCTGGGTCGCGGTGCGCTCGGCCACCTGGCGTTCCTGGCTGAAGTTGATCACATCGGAGAGGGCGACGCCGCCGAACTCCGGATAAGGCCCGGCCACCAGAGCGGCGGCGACGGCGGGCACGTCCAGATCCTCTTCGTCGGGGGAGGACTCCCCCAGCACTTCGGCCACCAGGGCGATGCGGATCTTGGATGGCGGATAGGCTCCCTGGCCGCTGTCCGGGCCTGTCGCCAGGAAGTCGGTCAGTGCGGCGGCGAATGCGGGGCCCGCGGCGAGGGTTCCGTACACGTCGGCGAAGATCTCGCCCAGCCAGCGCCGCCACAGTGGCCTGCGCGCGGCCGGAACAGCTTTGTCGACCAGTCGTTCGAGTGTCGGCGTGAGCCGGAAGTCGGTTTCCACGTGGTGGCCGACCTCGTGGGCGAGTACGAGCGCGTCCGGCAGGTGCCGCAGCTGGAACCACGGGATGCCGATCATCGGGACCGGCAGCCGCTCGACCACCGCGCGGAGGGTGCCTGGCGGGAGAACGCCGATCTCGCCGCGGTAGGAGGCGCCGCGTGGGATCGCGAACGGCGTGCTGTCCTGGCTGAAGAATGTCAGCGGCGGTTCCCGCACCCGATCGGCTGGGACGTTGTGGGGCCCGGATCCCCGCTGCCTGGCCGGGCGGTAACACTCCCAGGCGAACTCGTCGGCCATTGCCAGGTAGTCCCGGAAGGCGGCTACGAAGCGGAGGGTCAGCTTCGACCGGAAATATTCGAGCACCTGGTGAATCCTGAGCAGCGAGCGCTCGGTGTCCGGCCAGGTGTCGAGCACGTCCGCCGCGTTCACCCGAGGCCGCAACTCGGCGATCGGGATCGCCATCGCGGCCACGATCGCCGCCACCTGGGTGTGGTGCTTTTCCAGCGGGCCGCCTGCCCGGCTCAGCTCGCTCCAGGAGGCGAGTTCGGCTTCGAGGCCCCCGAGCTTGGCCCGCAACTCGGCCCGCCGCCGCTCCGCCGCGCTCATTGCCGGCCCGGGCGGAACATGGCGTCGGGACGCAGCTTCGAGAAGAGCGCGGTCGTCGCGAAGCTGTGTCCGGCCGCCGCGCTCATTGTTTGCCCGGGTGGAACATGGCGTCCGGGCGCAGCTTCGAGAAGAGCGCGGTGGTCGCGAAGGGGAACTCGCCCGAGGCGGACTGCACGCTGCGCCAGATCTCCGCGGGGCTCTCGCCGTTGACGAGAGCGGCGGCGATCCGGGTCATCTGCGTGGCTCTGGCCTTCCCAGCGGCGAGGCCGGTGGCCAGCAGGGTCCAGATGCCGTCCACGCCGAGCAGGTCGTCGGCCATCCTGTTGCGCTGCAGCACACCCAGAGCGAGCTCCAGGGACGTGCTGGGCGTGATCGAATCCAGGATGATCAAGGGTGGGACGGTCTGACCCAGGGCGTGGACGAAGCGATCTAGGTCGTCGACGGTCAGGCCGGAGCCGGGCTCGTCGGTCAGGAAGTGCAGCACGGTCTCCCGGCCACGGCGTTCGATGGCCGCGATCAGGTGGATGACATCCACCCGTTCCGCTTCGCCCACGTCGGCGATCATTTGCCAGTCCAGTGTGGACGCGTCCAGATCCTCAAGAACCGTGAGGTGGACCGAGTGGTCGCGATATATCGCCTCGGCGTCGGCGACGCTGCCCCGCAGGCCGCGCTGCCATCTCACCGACCTGCTCCGGCTCGGTTGAAGAAGCAGCACGTGCGGCGGACGGCCCGCGCGCGCCGTGCGCAGCGCCCGGTGCAGGGCCCGCCAGGTGGAGCGGCGTAACCGGCCCTGGTCCCGGAGCCGGGACTGCCGCTGGAACTCCCGCAGGTCCGCCGCCGCCGTGGCGCCGAGGACCCGGTCGACTTCGTCATGCGGCAGGGCCAGCCGGGCGAGCAGGCGTTCCACCGCCTGTGCCTCGACCCGCAGGCCCTCCCGGACGCCGATGCCCCGATAGAGGTAGCGCAGCTCAGGATGGCGGGCCAAGAGGCCGTCGTGCGTCTGGGCGTCGTCGGCGGGAAGCCGGGCCAGTTCCCAGGGGGCCGAGGAGAGCGGGCCACCGTCGATCAGGCGCAGGTCGACGGGCTTGCCGTCGCCGCGGGGTTCCAGGCGTGGGCTGAGCGGCCTGAGCACCTGTCCGGCTGAGCGGGCCCAATCGATCGGCTGGGTCAGCTCCCGGGCCAGCTGGAGCTCGCCGCGTACACCCAAGGCATCAAGCCAGTCGGGGATCCTGATCAGTTCGGTGGCGGTCCCGCGCGGGCCGTCCACCTGCACCTGCAGGCGTTCCCGATCCTGCGACAGGCCGAGCCGGAGCGCGAGCTCGTCGCCCGCGTGGCCGGGCACGGTCGGAGCCGCCTCGGGCTCGCCGGAGGACCCGGGGAAGAGCGTCTCGGCCGCGATTCTGGCGTCCTCGTCGCGGCCAAGCGCGGCCCACAGGCGAACGGCCTGGTCAGCGGCCGCCCGTGCGGCCGAGGGCAGGCCTTGGGCCAGGGCCAGCGCGGAGAGCGCCGCCGCCAGTTCGGCACGACGCGAGGTGTCCCCGAGCCGGGCCCCATCGTCCGCGGCCCCGAGCCGGGCCCCCGCGTCCGCGAGACGCAGCCTCGTGACCTCGTGCGGGTCGATCGGCAGGCGCCGCCGGGCCAGCGCGATCAGATAGGCGGCGCACAGTTCGTGATGGTCCGCGTGCTGGTCGAGGAATCCGGGGAGCGGTTCCGGCTCGCCGGGGCGGGCCGGTTCGAGGCGGTCCATGGCGTCGATCCAGTCGAGCCAGACCAGGGGATCGAACGCGCCGAGCGCCTCGGCCGCGCCCCGCAGCAGCTGCCGCGCCAGTTCGGCGCGGCCGTCCAGCCGGGCCACCTCGGCCGCCACGAGATCCAGGTGCGCCCGGTCGGCGACCGGGTACTGGTCGCGCTCCAGCAGCCATGGATCGAGGGTCTCCCGGGCAAGTGCGTGAGCCAGTTCCATGTCGTCCATCGACGCGGTGCCCCGCAGCTCGCCGAGCAGCGCGAGCCGTGCCCCCGTTTCCTCGAACTGCCTGATCCCGCGCAGTATCGCGCGCGCGAACAGGGCGTCCCCGAACGGGAGGCCACCCACGCCCGCCGCCACCAGCAGGACTGGCGGACCATCCTGCGCTCGGTCCACTGTCTCGGCGGCCAATTCCCGGGCTAGAGACCACTGGGACCGCCCGTATCGCACGGCGATCCGGGCCAGCCTGGCCGCGAGTTCGAGCCCGGGCGGGAGCTCCGGATGGCGCTCGACGGCGTCCAGGGCCCGCTCGGCGAGACGCAGGTTCCCGGTTCGCCTGAGGTGCAACCAGACGAGTTCCAGCGTGAGCGCGGCGTAGTCCGGATCCGAGACGACCTGGCGACGCGCCGTATCCAGAATCTCCTCGGCGGCGGCGGTCCGCAGCAGGTCGCCCTCGGCTCGCGCCGCCAGAATCGCGGCCTGAACCGGGTCAGCGCCGCCCAGGCCGCCGTCGGCTCGCGCCCCCGCGATCGGGCCCAGGCCGCCCGCCCCCGGAATCGGGTCGGGGTCGCCCAGGTCATGCTCCGCCAGGAGCAGCCGAGCCCGGTACGGCTGCCGCAGCTCCAGCATCGCCTTGGCGGCCACCAGCACCACCTCGCGCGCCTCCGGCCGCGCGCCGGGACGCGTCAGGCGCTCGACCGCCGCACTCGGGCGGCCGAGCCTGATCAATGTTTCGCCCAGTTCGGGAAGCGCGGCGCTGCCCGCCCGCTCGAACCAGTCGAGAGCGGCCGTCAACCGGCCGCTGGCCGCCTGCAGGCTGCCGTATCGCCGTGCGGCATACGTCGCGACATCGTCCAGGCCCAGATCTCCCGCGCGCCTGAAGACCGATGGCAACGTTTCGGACGGCCTGATATCGGCGCGCGCCAGCAGGGTGTCGGCTTCGAGTGACGGCAGGACGCCCAGCTCCACGGCGCGGGCGATCGTGGCCTCGGCCTCCTCCACCCGCCCGCGCAACGCGTCCACGGCGGCTTTCGCGACCAGGTGGGCGACGGTCGGACCGGTGATCTCCGGATGGGCGATGAGCAGCAGGTCGGCGGCGGCAAGATCGCGTTCGGCCGTACTCCACGAGGCTCCGGCCGCACCCGCCGCACGCTCCTTGCGTGCGCGGGTGACGGCGGCACGGGCGAGCGCGATGTGGGCGTCGTACCAGGCCTCATGGTCGACCAAGGCGGGTTCGCCGCTGATGTCCTGGTAGTCGGCGGAGAGCAGGTCGGCGGCGAGTTCGGCCGCCCAGTCGTCACTCCCGGCCAGCCAGGCCTCCTCGAGACTATCCCGCCAGAAGGCGAGCCCGTCGTCGCGGGCGAGGTGCAGCCGGTGGAAGACGATCTCGCGGGTCCAGCGGGCCCACAGGGCGGGCTCGGCGTCGCGGCGTTCGGTGTAGTAGCGGGCGGACGCCTCGTGCAGCCGCGAGAACACCGCCTGGTCGCGGAGGAAGGCGCGGACCGGGCCGCGCAGGTTCTCGTGGAACATCACCACGTCGGGGGCGACGGGGAAGACCCAGGAGGACGCGCCCGCGTACCGGATCAGCTCCGCCCAGAGGGCGAGCAGGCCGAGGTCCTGGGGCGACTGCTCGGTGGTGAGGAAGATCTTGATGTCGCGCCGGGGGCGGCCGTCGTGGGCGGGGTTGTCGAGAGGATTGTCGGTGGTCATGCCGCGCGTGAGGAACGGCGGGAGCACCCGGGTGACGTAGTCCAGGTCGAGGCGGCGGGGCACGACGCCGTAGCGGAGCAGCCAGCGGAGGCGGTCGTCGGGGATTCGTTCGAGGATGCGGTCCAGGCAGTAGAGCAGGGCGGGGTTCTCGGTCTGGTCGATCTCCGCGGCGGTGACGGCGCGGTTGCCCTGGGCGAGGTCGCCGTACAGGGCGAGGGTGAAGGGCAGGCCGTCCGATCGTCTGATCATGGCGGGGATCAGGTCCTCGGGCACGCCGCGCCGGACGAGGTAGCGGGTCGCCTCCTCCGCGTCGAAGGGCGTGACTTCGACGCTGTCCGCCGCGGGGAATCGTCCGGTGAAGCCGGGGAGGCGGTCGCGGAGGTCGTACCGGCCGGAGAGGACGAAGCTCAGGGTGGGGGCGGCGGTGTGGAGGGCGGCGAGCAGGTCGAGCAGGACGGCGGGGTCGGCGACCGGGCGGAGGATGACCTCCTCCAGGGTGTCCAGGACGATGATCGCGCGGGAGAGCCCCGGGGCTTCGGCGATGGCGGCCAGGAATCGGCCGGTGACGTCGGCGGAGTCGGCCGCCACCGACGCCACCTCGCCCAGCAGCGCGGTGTCGGGAACGGCGGCCCGGCTGAGCGCGCGGCGGTATTTGCCCTGGTCGCGGAGGAGTTCCTGGAAGGGGGAGCCGATGATCTGGGGGTTCAGCTGCCCGGCCAGCTCCAGGAGCAGCAGCCACGGGAACCGGATGGCGTTGACCGGGTCGATCACGTCGAAGTCGATCCGGGCGCACGGGATGAGCGGGTCCTGGGTCAGGCAGTGGCGGGCGGTGAACCAGCGCAGCTGCATGGTCTTGCCCATGCCGCCCATCGCGTAAAGCTGGAGGATCCCGGACTCTCCGGTCAGTGCCGCCAGCCGTTGCTCGAGGGCGTGGCGGGCGAGGTATCGGCCGGTCTGGTGGTATTCGGTGGCGGCCAGGCCGCGGGCGGTCAGCCGGACCTGGCGGGCGTCGCGGCGCTCGGCCAGGTCGATCGGGACCAGGTGGGCGCGGTCGGGGTCGGCCAGCACGTCCACCAGGTCCTGGCAGCGGACCAGGTCGAAGTCACGGTCGGCGGCGGCGTACAGGCGGTCGAAGAGCTCGCGGGCGCGGACCGGAGCGCACAGCACGCACTGGCGTAACTCTTCCAGTTCGTCGGTTCCCCGGTAGTACGCGGCCAGGTCCAAGGCGAGCGACGCGAGCGCGGGCGGAACCTGGGCCGCGCCCGGAGTGAGGCCTCCGTCCACCCACCACTGGTCCCAGGCGCAGTCCCGCAGGCTGGGCTCCAGCCGGTACTGCCCGGGGGAGGTTTCCCGCACGCGCCCGGCGGCCACCAGATCGTCCAGCTCGTCCCCGTCGCCGCGGAGCAGCCGGTCGTACAGGGCCGCGTCGAACCGGGTGACCGCCGCGCACCGTTGCAGCGTGCCCCGCTCGGGCAACTGCCCGAACAGCAGCATCGCCAGATCGGTGGTCATGGCTTACCCGCCGATGGGGGCAGCAGCGTGTGGAGCTGGGTCAGCCGGCTCGGATCCAGCCACGGCCCCGGCAGCGTGCTCAGCGTCTCCACGATCTCCTTCCACTGATCCCGGTACGGCCTGCGCACCCGCGCCCCGTACTCCCGGAAGATCCGCACCGTCTGCGCCTGCGGGAACTTCTCCACCTCCAGCGACTCGGCCAGGCCGGTGTAGTCCCCCAGCCCGTCGGCGTTGCGCTCGGCCACGATGATCCGCACGCCCGGGACCTCGCCCGCCGCGATGGGGACGAGCAGGCCGGGCACCAGGTAGTCGGTGAGTTCCAGTGAGAACGCGCTCCCGGCATGGTCCAGCGCGATGATCAGCGGCCCGTCGCCCGCCGCCTCGGCCAGCAGCGCGCGCATGGCGGCGAAGAGGCGGGCGCGCAGTTCGGGCTCGCCCTCGTGGGCGGGCTCCCAGCGCCCGCCGTCGTCGGGGTCGAGACCCTCCGGCGGAGGAAGCCGCCCCTGGCGCAGGTGCACCAGGGCGTGCCGGAACCGGCGGACGGGTTCGGGGTGGGCGTCCGCGAGCGTTCCTGCCACCGCCCGGAGGATGTCCAGGCAGGACACGTTCTTGCCGTCCTTGATCGCCTGCACGTCCACGTATCCGGCGTGGCAGCCGCGCAGGTGCCAGGTGAACATGGCGGACCTGAGCAGGGACGTCTTGCCCGCCTTCGCCTCGCCGCGGAGCAGCAGCGCCTGCCAGGGCGCGTCGAAGCCGGGGCCGCCCCAGAGCCGCCAGTGCTCGGCGGTCCTGTCGATGGTGGAGAGCACGGTGGGATACCAGGAGCGGGTGGCCCGTTCGGCGTTCTGCCTGGCCACGCCGAGCCGCCAGGGCAGCACGTGTTCCGGCTCGCGCCGTACCAGCAGGGAGGGCAGCGCCCAGGCGGGGTCGCGCGCGGTGAACAGGGCGCGGCGGGCGCGGCGCACGGCCGCGTCCAGCGGATCCCCGGCGGCGAGGGCGGCGTAGACGCGCCCGGCGAAGGCGACCGCGGACGGGGACGGGATGTCGCCCTGCATGGCCAGCACCGCGTCGGCGCCGCGCGCCTCGAACGCGCCCGCCATCGCCCAGGTGGCCCGCTGCGCCTCCGCCGCGTCCTGCCCGTAGGAGGTACGGCAGGCGTTGAGGAACACGATCCGCGGCCCGCCCCGCAGCGCGTTCCCGACCATCTCGCTGGTGACCGACTCGACGCCCGCACCGGTCACCAGCTCCAGCATGGGCGAATCGTCGAACGGGTCGGTCCCGGCGTGGCCGATGAAGTGGAACACGTGCGGCTGGAGCGCCTCGAACCGCTCGAACAGTTCGGTCGGGGTGGGCTCCCAGAGCACCTCGGCATGCCAGGCCCCCGGCTGCTCCCCCAGCGCGCTGCGGATGGCGTCGACCTCGTCGGCGGCCCGCAGGTCGGGGTCCCGCGCGTTGCCGACGGCGATCAGCAGCCGGATCGGGACCAGGAACTCGCCGACCCGGCCAGGCTGGAAGTCGCCGCGCAGGCAGGGCCGCTCGTCGTCGAGGAACAGGTGCCGCCGGTCGGGGTCGGTCATCAGCTCCCACGGCAGCGCCCGCAGTTCAACCGGTCGGATGTCGAGATATGTCCGCATGGGCGAGTCCCGCAGATCCGTCCAGGCCCGGCCCACGTCCGTGGCGGCCACCAGGTCGTAGAGGGCCTCGCCGGTCGCGCGCCGGACCGCCGGGTCGGGGACCCCGAGCAGGACCGCGCGGGCCTCCCGCAGGCTCGGCGACGCGGGGATGACGCACCGGGCCACCGGCTCCCGCGTCCAGGCGCCGGCGGCCGCGTCCCGATCGGTGTAGAGCGCGGCCGGGTAGCCGCCCTCGGCCGCCGGGCCGACCCTGAGGATGCTCGTGATCAACAGATGCCCCTAGACGCCAGGAAACAGCCTCTGCGCGTATGCCGCAAGGTCCCCCAACCGGCCGTCGGACGGCTGCGCCGCCGCCTCCGGGCGGGCGCCCCGGCGCGCGTCCGGCTCACCCGCCGCGGCGATCTGCACGGCCGCCGCCAGGTTCGCGCCGTTCGTCGCGGCCTCCCGCAGGCCCTGAGCGCGTTCCCGCTCGGATTTGGCCTCTTCCTTGGCCTCGGCCGCGTCCTGGCGAGCGGCGGCCGTACCGGCCCGCTGGATCGAACTGCCGAACAGCGCGCCCACCCCGGCGAACACGATCGCCTCGAGCCCGCCGAGCAGGTAGACCAGGCGATCCCAGTGCTCGTCGTCGCGCAGGAACCCGAGCACCACCAGCACGGCCGCGAACACCACGATCAGCACGATCGCCACCACGGCCTGCAACATGCTCAAGCCGCCCTGTTGCTGCTCCATCGGGATCCCCTCCGCGTTTTTTCCGAGCTTTTCACCAGACGTGCGCGGCGCGGGAGTGGTTGTCAGCGGGCCAGCGTGATCTGGTGCACGCCCATCCGGCCCCGCTCGAAGGCGAGGCCGCCGCCGACCAGGTAGAGCCGCCAGACCCGGGCCAGCTCCGGGCCGACCAGCGCGACCGCCCGGTCGTAGCGGTGCTCGAAGGTCTCGTGCCAGGCGTGCGCGGTGCGGGCGTAGTCCTCGCGCAGGCTCTCCACGTGCACGGCCTCGAACCCGGCCTCCTCGAAGATGGCGATGGTCTCGCCGAGCGGGCGCAGGTGCAGGTCGGGAGCGATGTAGCGCTCGATGAACGGCCCGCCGCCCGGCCCGCCGCCGCCGCGCGAGCGCTGCTGGACGACGACCCGGCCGCCCGGCTTGACCATCCGGAACAGGGTGGCCGCGTACGCCGCGTAGTTCTCCTCGCCGACATGCTCGCCCATCTCGATCGACGAGATCGCGTCGTACGGCTCCCCGGTGATGTCGCGGTAGTCCTGCAGCCGCACCTCGACCCCGGCGCTCTTGGTCCGGATGAAGGCGCGCTGCTCGCGGGAGACGGTGACGCCGGTGGCGCGGGCGCCGTACTCGCGGGCCGCGTACAAGATCATGGAGCCCCAGCCGCAGCCCACGTCGAGCAGGCGGTCGCCGCGCCGCAGGTTCAGCTTGCGGCAGACCAGGTCGAGCTTGCGCCGCTGCGCGTCCGCCAGCGAGTCGCCGGGCGCCCAGCGGGCGCACGAGTACGCCATGGACGGGTCCAGGACCAGCTCGTAGAACTCGTTGGGCAGGTCGTAGTCGTGCGCGTGATCCCGGACGTGCCGCTTAGCCCGCGGCCGCGCCTCGCTGGCGGGGACCGGCGGGCGCGGCCCGAGCACCTCCGGTATGGCCCGCAGCGCCCGCGCCAGGGCGGTCTTGCCCGGCTTGGCGCCACGGCTCGCCCAGACCCGCCGGAAACTCTCCGCGAGGTCGCCCTCCACGTCGAGATCCCCCGTGACGTACGCCCGGGCCAGGCCGAGCTCTCCCGGGTTCCAGAGCAGCTGCCGGAGCGCCAGCGGCGATCTCAGGACCACCACGGGCGCTCCGGCGGGCCCGGCGAAGCCGCCGTCCCAGGTGCGCAGCGCCACCGGCGAGAAGCCCCCGAACAGCTCCTCGACGAGAGGCATCAGCCGCCCGGCGAATCCGGAGGTGAGCGTCTCCGACATGTTTCTGCCCTTTCCAGGATGAACTGGTGGACGTTCAGGTAGCCGGACCGGAACCCGGCCTCGGAATACGCCAGGGTGCAGCGTCCACATGCGGTGCGCGAGGCCAGCATACGATCATGCGCGAGCCACGTTGGATGAATGGTTCATCCGCGCGAACCTGGGGCAGGCGTTTCCCCCGATGACGGGAATTTTCCGGGGCGCGGGCGAGTTGCGGGCCTGGGATGATCTCCGCAAATCCCCTACGGTTCCGGCCGAAATGGGGCAGCATGAGGGCAGCGCGCATCACGGTTGGAGCCCCTCCATGAAAGTCAAGCAGCTGGTGACCTACGCGGCCATCGCGTTCGTGGTCTTCTATTTGTTCACCCAGCCCGAAGGGGCGGCGAACGCCGTGCGCGGCGTGATGGACGGCATCGGCACCGGAGCGAACTCTCTGGCGCAGTTCTTCAACTCCCTGTTCACCGGGTCGTAGCCGCCAGTCAGGGGCGAGTCAGCGAGCAGTCAGCCGCTTAATGGCGGGCGGAAGGTCCTCCTCTCTTCCCGGCTAGTTATGATCATTCGGGTTGCCGGGTACATAGCAGCGGGAAACTGACCGCAGGAGGCCCCCTGATGCAGGTCAAGAAGGTGCTCACGTATGCGGGTATCGCGTTCGTGGTCTTCTACCTCTACACGCAGCCGTCCGCCGCGGCCGCGGCCGTGACGGGCGTGTTCGACACGATCAACACAGGTGCCACGCAGTTGGCGACCTTCTTCACGCAGGTTCTAGGGTGATCTGACCCGGCCCGTGAGTTCGCCTCACGGGTCTTTTTTTGCGACTCGGTCCGGGGCTCGGCCCGGACAGGACGAATCTGGTCGAGGGGTGGGCTTGCGCACGCCTGTCACGCGTGCTCAGGCCCGACCCCTGAGTCGAGGATCAGGCCGACACCTTGTCAGCCCGCTCATCCCAGTATCCACTACAGAGCGTTACTTGACCACCACACATACAAAATTGGACTTATCACCCAAAAGCCACTGAAAACACATTTATTCCACGGGTTCGCGCGGGCACGTCGGCGAAATTCCCGTGACCGAACTCCAGCGCCGTACTGACAGAATTAACAATTCGCCGATAACATCACCGAACGTGGCTGAAGGTGATCTTCCAGCATCGCGTCTGGCTGACGATCTGTATTTCGTCATGCACGACGACGTCACGGGGCGCGGGCGCATCCATCCCCGGCTGACCGGTCTCGGACTGGCCGCCGCCATCCTCGGCGAGCTCATGCTGGCCGGGCGCGTCACCGTGCGCCTGGTGCCGGGGCAGATCCAGCTCGCCGTGGTCGACCCGGCCGAGACCGGCGACGCGCCGACCCAGTTCGCGCTCGACCACATCCAGGCCGAGCCCACCCACCCGGTCGGCACCTGGCTGCTCTTCCTGGCCCGTACGGCCCACGCCGACATCGCCGCCCGGATGACCGAGGCGGGGCTGCTGCACCCGCCGGGGCGGCGCCTGCTGGCCAAGCAGGTGCAGGCGCCGGTGGCGGCCAACACGGCCGCCTGGCCGGTGGGCCGCCTCAACCTGGCGATCGAGCGCCGCCAGCCCCTGCGGATGCAGGACGGCGTGCTGTTCGGCCTGATCGTCGCCACCGGCGGCGGGCAGCTCGTGCTCTGGGACGCCAACCCGCGCTACCTGCGCGAGTCGCTGGCCGCCCTGCCGGAGACCCTGCAGCAGCTGATCGCCCAGACCGAGGCGGCCTGCGGCGACGCCGTCATCAGCCGCCGCTGAGCCTCACCTGACCGGGTGACCGGCGGCGCGCAGCGCCTCCTTCACGTCGCCGATCTTGAGCTCGCCGAAGTGGAAGACGCTGGCCGCCAGCACCGCGTCCGCGCCCGCCGCGACGGCGGGCGGGAAGTCGGCCGGCTTGCCCGCGCCGCCCGAGGCGATCACCGGGACCGTCACCACGGCCCGGACCGCCTCGATCATCTCGATGTCGTAGCCGTCCTTGGTGCCGTCGCCGTCCATCGAGTTGAGCAGGATCTCGCCCACGCCCAGCTCCTGGCCGCGCGCCGCCCACTCGACCGCGTCGAGGCCGGTGCCGCGCCGGCCGCCGTGCGTGGTCACCTCGAACCCGCTCGGCGTCGGCGGGCCGTCCACCACCCGGCGGGCGTCCACCGACAGCACGATGCACTGGGCGCCGAACCGCCAGGACGCCTCGCGCAGCAGCTCGGGGCGGGCGATCGCGGCGGTGTTGATGCCCACCTTGTCGGCGCCGGCCCGGAGCAGCCGGTCCACGTCCTCGACCGCCCGCACTCCGCCGCCGACGGTGAGCGGGATGAAGACCTGCTCGGCGGTCCTGCGGACCACGTCGTACATGGTCGAGCGATCCGAGCTCGACGCGGTGATGTCCAGAAATGTCAGTTCATCGGCGCCTTCCGCGTCGTAGCGGCGGGCCAGCTCCACCGGGTCGCCCGCGTCCCGGAGGTTCTCGAAGTTGACGCCCTTGACCACCCGGCCCGCGTCCACGTCCAGGCAGGGGATCACCCGCACGGCGACCGTCATGGCCGGTACGCCTCGACCTCGACCTCGACCAGCATCCGCGGGTCGACCAGGCCGGCCACCTGGACGCTGGTGCAGGCCGGGCGGACCTCGCCGAAGAGGTGGCCATGCGCGTGACCGGCCGCGTCGAAGTCGCCCACGTTCACCACGTACAGGCGAGTGCGGACCACGTCGTCGCGGCTCACCCCGGCCCGGTCCAGGGCGTCCAGGGCGATCCCGAAGGCGGTGAGGGTCTGGTTGTAGGCGTCGCCGACGTGCTGGACCTCGCCGTCCACCACGGCGGTGCAGCCCGAGACCAGGACGTGCGGGCCGGCGATCACGGCGCGGGAGTAGCCGTAGCGGTCCTCCCAGGGGCCGCCGGAGGCGATACGCGTGGCGGGGATCATGCGCGCACCGCCGCGAGCGCCGATTCCAGCGTGAACTGCCCGGCGTACAGGGCCTTGCCGACGATGGCGCCCTCGACGCCGTCGGGGACCAGGGTGGCCAGGGCCCGCAGGTCGTCCAGCGAGGAGACGCCGCCGCTGGCGATCACCGGCCGATCGGTCCTGGCGCAGACGTCGCGGAGCAGGTCCAGGTTGGGGCCGCGGAGCGTGCCGTCCTTGGTGACGTCGGTGACCACGTAGCGGGGGCAGCCGTCGGCCTCCAGCCGGTCCAGCACCTCCCACAGGTCGCCGCCCTCCTCGGTCCAGCCGCGGGCGGCGAGCGTGGTGCCGCGCACGTCCAGGCCGACCGCGATCTTGTCCCCATGGGTGGCGATGATCTTGGCGCACCAGTCGGGGTTCTCCAGCGCGGCGGTGCCGATGTTGACCCGGCGGCAGCCGGTGGCCAGCGCCGCCGCCAGCGAGGCGTCGTCGCGGATGCCGCCGGACAGCTCCACCTGC
Source organism: Acrocarpospora sp. B8E8 (assembly GCF_039871605.1). Classification (NCBI taxonomy): domain Bacteria; kingdom Bacillati; phylum Actinomycetota; class Actinomycetes; order Streptosporangiales; family Streptosporangiaceae; genus Acrocarpospora; species Acrocarpospora sp. B8E8. The sequence continues at coordinate 44,427 of NZ_JBDPLV010000028.1, forward strand.
ACGTCCAGCTTGCCGACCACCTCGGCGAGCAGCTCCCGGTTGGCGCCCCGGCCGAAGGCGGCGTCCAGATCCACCAGGTGGATCCACTCGGCTCCGGCGTCCTGCCAGGCGAGCGCGGCGGCGAGCGGGTCGCCGTAGGAGGTCTCGGACCCCGCCTCACCCTGCACCAGGCGAACCGCCTGGCCATCCGCCACGTCCACGGCGGGGAGCAACACAAGCGACCCGGTTATAGACATTTCACGACCTCCGGTCGAAGAAGACGGTGACGAGCACCGGGATCAGCAGGAGCGACACCCCGAAGACGGCGAGCCTGGCCATCCAGGTGTCCAGCAGGATCCAGGCCAGAACCTGGATCAGGAACCACAGCGTCGCCATGACGGCGTTCTGGGCGCGCCGCCGCCGCGCCAGGTAGCCGCCTTGCCTGGCCACCCGCATCGGCTTGGGCAGCGCGGCCGTGATCCGGCCGCGCAGTTCCCTGCGGCGGGTCGCGCGGGCCTCGCGGCGAGCCCTGATGGCGGCCAGCCGCTCCCGTTCCGCCTCGCGGACGGCCCTGCGCTTGGCTCGTTCCTTGCTCATGGCAGGGTGTTAAGCCAGTTGGCGAGCAGTAAGGCGCCCGCGTCGCCGGATTTCTCCGGGTGGAACTGGGTGGCCATCAGCGGCCCGTTCTCCACGGCGGCCACGAACGGCACGCCGTGCTCCGCCCACGTGACCAGCGGCTGGGTGAACCCGGGCCCGGCCTGGAGTTCCCACGTCCGGACTCCGTAGGAGTGCACGAAGTAGAACCTGGTCCCCGCGTCCAGGCCGCGGAACAGCACCGACTCCGGCGGCGCGGTGACGGTGTTCCAGCCCATGTGCGGCAGCACCGGCGCGTCCAGGCGCTCCACCGTGCCGGGCCACTCGCCGCAGCCCTCGGTGTGCACGCCGTGCTCGACGCCCTTCTCGAACAGGATCTGCATGCCCACGCAGATGCCCAGCACCGGCCGCCCGGCCGACAGGCGGCGGCCCACGATCCGCTCGCCGCGCACGCCCTTCAGCCCCGCCATGCAGGCCGCGAACGCGCCGACCCCGGGCACGACCAGGCCGTCGCACTCCAGGGCCGCCTCGTAGTCGGCGGTCACGGTGACCTCCGCGCCGGTCCTGGCCAGCGCCCGCTCGGCCGAGCGCAGGTTGCCCGACCCATAGTCGAGAATCACCACGCGTTTCGCCACTGCCACCAGCTCCACTTAATCGTATGTGGGAATTGCTCGGCCGCGCTCGTGTCTGGACTGACGAACGCAGGGAGCGAAGCGACCGGAGAGAGGAGGGAAGACACGAGCTGAGAGCGGCCGAGCCGCCGTGCCGGAGGCGCGGCCGATGTCACAGCACGCCCTTGGTGCTCGGTACGCCGACGGCGCGGGGGTCCGGCTCCGAGGCCGCGCGCAGGGCCCGGGCCAGGGCCTTGAACTGCGCCTCCACGATGTGGTGGGCGTTGCGGCCGTACGGCACGCGCACGTGCAGGCAGATCGCCGCCTGCGCCACGAACGACTCCAGGATGTGCCGGGTGAGCGTGGTGTCGTAGTCGGGCCCGATCATCGGCGCCATGCCGTCCGGCTCGCTGTGCACCAGATACGGCCGCCCGGACAGGTCCACGGTGACCTCGGCCAGCGCCTCGTCCAGCGGGCAGGACGCGTTACCGAACCGCCTGATGCCCGACTTGTCGCCCAGGGCCTCGCGGAACGCGGCGCCCAGCGCGATCGCGGTGTCCTCGATCGTGTGGTGGGAGTCGATGTGCAGGTCGCCCTCGGTCTTCACGGTGAGGTCGAACAGGCCGTGCTTGCCCAGCTGGGCGAGCATGTGGTCGTAGAACCCGACCCCGGTGGACACGTCGACTTCCCCCGTCCCGTCGAGGTTGACCTCGACCAGGACCGAGGTCTCCTTGGTGGCGCGTTCGATCCGACCGACCCTCATCAGAGAATCCCCTCCAACGCGGCACGGAAGGCCGCCATCTCATCTCGTGTGCCGATGGAAACGCGCAGCCACCCGTCGGGACCGGTCTCCCGGATGAGGACCCCGCGGTCGAGAATCCCCGCCCACACCGCATGCCGATCCGGAAACTTACCGAATAGCACGAAATTTGAGTCGCTGTCAGCAACTGTCAGGTTACGTTGCCGTAGCCAGGTCACGGTCGCGTCCCGCTCGGCGCGCAGCGCGTCCACCGTGCCGAGCAGCTCGTCGCGGTGCGCGAGGGCCACCCGGGCGGCGGCCTGGGTCAGCGTGGACAGGTGGTACGGCAGCCGCACCAGCAGCAGCGCGTCGATCACGGCGGGGTCGGCGGCCAGATACCCGACCCGGGCCCCGGCCAGCGCGAACGCCTTGGACATGGTCCTGGTCACGATCAGCCGGGGCCGCCCGGGCAGCAGGGTCAGCGCCGACGGGGTGCCCGCCCTGGCGAACTCCGCGTACGCCTCGTCCACCACCACCATGCCCGGCGCGGCTTCCAGCACCCGCTGGATCACCGCGAGCGGCAGCGCCGTCCCGGTCGGGTTGTTCGGCGAGGTCAGGAACACCACGTCGGGCCGGTGCCGCTCGATGAGCGCGACGGCCCGGCCGGGATCGAGCGAGAAGTCCTCCTCGCGCCCGCCCTCGATCCACCGGGTGCTGGTGCCGGAGGCGATGATCGGATGCATCGAGTACGACGGCTCGAACCCGATCGCCGACCGCCCGGGCCCGCCGAACGCCTGCAGCACCTGCTGGAGGATCTCGTTGGAGCCGTTGGCCGCCCACAGCTGCCCGCCGGTGAGCCCGTGGCCGAGATAGTCGGCCAGGTCCTTGCGCAGTTCCACGGCGTCCCGGTCCGGGTAGCGGTTGAGCGAGGCCGCGCCCCGCCGGATCGCCTCGGCCAGATCCGCCACCAGCGCCGCCGACGGCGGGTACGGATTCTCGTTGGTGTTGAGCTGCACCGCCACGTTGAGCTGCGGCGCCCCATACGGCTGCTTGCCCCGCAGGTCGTCCCTGATGGGCAGGTCGTCAAGAGTGGTCACGAGGCCGGAATCTCCCAGTCGAAGCGGGCACGGATGGCGGCGCCGTGACCGGGCAGGTCCTCGGCGTCGGCGAGCGCGCACACGAGCGGGGCGGCCTCGGCCAGCGCCGGGCGGGTGTAGTCGATCACGTGCACGCCGCGCAGGAAGGTCTGGACGGACAGGCCGGAGGAGTGGCACGCGCAGCCGCCGGTGGGCAGCACGTGGTTGGACCCGGCCAGGTAGTCGCCCAGCGAGACGGGCGCGAACGCCCCCACGAAGACGGCGCCGGCGTTGCGCACCCGGGCGGCCACGGCGGCGGCGTCGGCGGTCTGGATCTCCAGGTGCTCGGCCGCGTACGCGTCCACGACCCGCAGGCCGTCGTCGATCGAGGACACCAGCACGATGCCGGACTGGCGCCCGTTCAGGGCGGCCGAGATCCGCTCCGTGTGCCGGGTGGCGGCCACCTGGGCGGCGAGTTCCTTCTCGACCGCCTCGGCCAGGTCCTCGGAGTCGGTGACCAGGACGGCGGCGGCCAGCGGGTCGTGCTCGGCCTGGCTGATCAGGTCGGCGGCCACGTGCACCGGGTCGGCGGTGGCGTCGGCGAGCACCGCGATCTCGGTGGGCCCGGCCTCAGCGTCGATCCCGATCCGGCCCTTGAGCAGCCGTTTCGCGGCGGCCACCCAGATGTTGCCAGGCCCGGTGACCATGGCGACGGGCGGGCAGTCCTCGGTGCCGTAGGCGAACATGGCGATCGCCTGGGCGCCGCCCACGGCGTAGACCTCGGCCACGCCGAGCAGGGCGCAGGCCGCCAGGATGGCCGGGTGCGGCAGCCCGTCGGCCTGCGGCGGCGAGGCCACGGCCATCGAGGGCACGCCGGCCTCCTGGGCGGGGACCACGTTCATGATCACGCTGGACGGGTAGACGGCCAGGCCCCCCGGCGCGTACAGACCGACGCGCTCGACCGGGACCCAGCGTTCCGTGACGGTGCCGCCGGGGACGACGGTGGTGGTGACGTCGGCGCGGCGCTGGTCGCGGTGGACCAGGCGGGTGCGCCGGATGGCCTCCTCCAGGGCGGCCCTGACCTGGGGGTCGAGCCCGGCCAGGGCGGCGGCGAGGGCCTCGGCGGGCACTCGCGCGGCAGGCAGATCCACTCCGTCGAATCGCGCGGTCAGCTCCCGTACGGCTGCCGCGCCGCGATGGCGCACGTCTTCGCAGATCGGCCGCACCTTCTCCAGGGCGGCTTCCACGTCGAGGTCGGCGCGGGGCAGCACGTCGCGCAGGTCCCGAGGCAGCGGGCCGCGCAGGTCGATACGGGAAATCACCCGCCCAGTCTACGGAGGGACCGGCCCTGATCCGATTCTGTCCACGATTCGGACGTGTCGCCGCGCCTCCGATACCCCATAAGAGGGTCAATTCACCTCAGCAACCTCAATATCATTGCCTAATGGCAGAATCACCGTCGGCACGCGACCGCCTTTTACCGCCATTCCAGGACAGCGTCCTGTGGGGGTGGGCGGGACCGCTGCTCGTGACGGTCTTCGGTGCCTACCTGCGGTTACGTGACCTGGGCACGCCGCACGCGGTGATGTTCGACGAGACGTACTACGCCAAAGAAGCGTATTCACTGATCAAATTCGGCGTGGAGCGCAAGTCGGTGGAGGAGCCGAACATCCCGCTGCTCAACGGCGGCGAGGTGTTCGCGAGTTGCCCGACGGTCTCGGAGTGCGCGAGCTACGTGGTGCATCCGCCGCTGGGCAAGTGGGTGATCGGCCTCGGTGAGCTGATGTTCGGGGTGAACCCGTTCGGCTGGCGGATCATGGCCGCCCTGCTCGGCACCCTGTCGATCCTCATCCTGGCCAGGACCGCCCGCCGGATGACCCGCAACACCCTGCTCGGCTCCCTGGCCGGGCTCCTGCTGGCCATCGACGGGCTGCACCTGACCCTGTCCAGGGCGGCGCTGCTGGACATCTTCCTGACGTTCTGGCTGGTGGCCGCGTTCGCCTGCCTGGTGGTGGACCGGGATCGCACCAGGGAACGGCTGGTCGCCTGGTACGAATCAGCCGATCTCGAGGAACTCGGGCCCCGGCTGGGGTATCGGCCGTGGCGGCTGGCGGCCGGGCTCTGCCTGGGGGCGGCCCTGGCCACCAAGTGGACCGCGATCTTCTACATCGTGGCGTTCACCGTCATGGTGTTCATCTGGGACATGGGGGCGCGGCGGGCGATCGGGCTGCGCCGGCCGCTGGCAGGGGCGTACCGGCGGGATCTGCCGCTGACGGCGGCCTGGACGTTCGTGCTGCCCGGTGTCCTCTACGTGCTGTCGTACGCGGGCTGGTTCGCCACCGCGGGCGGCTACGGCCGCAACTGGGATCAGGCCACCGCGCACGGCCCGGTGTTCTTCCTGATCGACTCCTTCCGGTCCTGGTTCGGCTACCAGCAGGCCGCGCTGAGCTTCCACACCGGCCTGGCGACCTCCCACTCCTACCAGTCCTGGCCCTGGTCCTGGCCGCTGCTGCAGCGCCCGGTGCTGTTCTTCAACGAGCAGGCCCCCGGCTGCGAGGTGGCCTCCTGCAACCAGGCCGTGCTCAGCGTCGGCACCCCGGTCATCTGGTACGGCGGCCTGCTCGCCCTGATCGCGATGATCGCCTGGTACACCGCCACCCGGGACTGGCGCGGCGGCGCGGTGCTGCTGGCCTACGCGGTCGGCTGGCTGCCGTGGTTCTACTTCGCGATCGCCGACAGCCGCACCATGTACCTGTTCTACGCGCTGCCGATGCTGCCGTTCCTGATCCTGGCCATCGTGCTGGCCGCGGGGCTGCTGATCGGGCCCGCCGACGCGCCGCCGAACCGGCGCGCCGTGGGGGCCGCGATCGTGGGGGTGTTCACCCTGTTCGCGCTGGCCAACTTCTGGTGGTTGCAGCCGATCCTCACCGCCGAGAACATCCCGCACGAGGAGTGGTTCCGCCGCATGCTGTTCAGCAGCTGGATCTGATTCCAATGGGAAAGTTGCTAAATGGACTGCCACTACGGCCCTGACCAGGCAAGACAGTGGGGTGGCAGGCTGATGAGCAGGTTTCCCGTTGGATCACAGCGAGATCGGCGCCGTCACCACGTTGACCCCGTCCGGGGTGCGGAAGTGCAGCCGGAACCGGCCGGGCGGGATCGGGCGGATGGTGAACCCGCCGACCTCGTCCACCGGCACGCTGCTGTCCCGGCCGGACACCAGCACCACCCGCACCTCCCCGGGCCGGGGTGGGATCAGCTGGCCCTGCAGCGCGTCGCCGGTCACCCCGATCTCGATCTGCACGCCGGATCTGGTCTCGAACGCGATGTCGCGCAGCGCGGCCACCTCGGCCCGGACCAGCACTCCCGGCGCGGGATCGCCGCGCCAGGAGTCGTAGGTCAGCTCGGCCAGCTCGGCGTCCACGTGCTGCCAGGTGAACACGGCCCGGCCCATCTCCAGCACCTCGGCGGGCACGCCGTCGACGGCCTGGAAGAGCGCGGCCAGTTCGGCCATCAGCTCATCGTCGGACGGGTGTTCACGCATGGCAGCCATCCTGCCCGAGCAGCGGGTCGGCTAACAGCGATAAATGGATCGTTGACATGGAGACGCCCCTCCCGGCGACCCCGAGCGGCGGTCAGGGCAGGCCCCGGCCAGCCCTGACCACCGTCACGGCGAATCACTTCGTGGGCGGACGGTGCTCGGCGACGACCTGGGCGCAGGCGGTCCTGAGGTCGAGCCCCGGCTCCCCGGCCCGCCGGGCGACCATGCCCGAGAACCGGGCGGCCGCGAACGACGTGCCGCTCCACCGGGCGAATCCGGTGTCGAAGGTCTCCGTCCCCATCGGCGTGCGGGTGCCGCCCAGCTCCGGCCTGACGATCTCGACCAGGCCGGTGAAGTAGGTGCTGACCACGTCCACGCCGTCCACCGCGGCGTCCACCCAGGGCAGGTCGGGGCTGAAGGGCGCCTTCACGGTGATCGTGTCGTCGTGGGTGGCGCCGACCGCGATCACCTCGTCGAACGCGGCGGGCCACACCGGCGTCCTGGCGGTGACCACGGAGAACCTGGGCTCGCCCGGCGAGGCCGGCTGGCGCATGCCGTGGTTCCCTGCGGCGGCCACCAGGACCATGCTGCCGCTGAGCCGCTCGATGGCCCGGCTGAGCACCAGCGGCGGGGAGTGGTCGGCGGTGACGCAGCCGAAGGACATGGCGAGGATGTCGGCCTTGCCGTGGAAGTCCATCATGGCCTCGGCGACGTCCCAGGACGAGATCGTGACGCCGTGGTCGTCGAGCACGGCGCGGACGACCAGGCGCGCGTCCGGCGCCTCCTGGAGGATGGCGCCGCAGATGAACACGCTGTGCCCGGCGAGCGACGGGTAGGGCGGCTCCCCTTCGAAGATCGCGTCCGCCGGGACGTCGCAGCGCCCGGCCAGCGCCGGATGCGCGACCAGGCGGGTGTCCAGCACGCCGACCCGGAGCCCCGGCCCGGTGGCCGGCGGGATCGCCACGGGCGGGCACGGGGTCGGCCGGTCCTCCCCGCCGCCCGTGTACGGCGACCCGGCGACGCCGTCGATCAGTCTATGTTTGCCCCAGGTGGGGACCCAGCCCTCGAACTCGTCGGAGAAGCTCTTCCGCAGCGCGAACATCACCAGGTCCAGATCGGGCACCGAGGCGTCGGGGCCGTACGCGAGCTGGCGGCTGGCCTGGGCCGCCTTGACCAGCGCGAGGTCGGCGCGGAAGGACGCGGCGGCGTCGGCCAGGCCCGGCAGCTCGACCAGGGCCAGGCCGAGCGCCTGGCTGGCCCGCAGCTCCCGCCAGGCGAGACCGGCCACCTTGACCAGGCGTTCGCGGACGAGTTCCGCGTGGCGGAGGTCGACGACGATCTGGTCCTGCCACCACGCCCCGAGGGCGCCGCGATGGACGTTCTCCGATATCTCTGGCGTCTGCGCCATGATTCGCTCCTGACACTATTGATCGGTTGCTCTATTGACGGAGGCGTGCCACCCGGATTTGATACATCTCTCGCAGGATCCCGCCTGAGAAATCCGGGTGATGACGACGACCACGGTCGACGACCCTCTGGCGCTGGCCGAAGCCGATCCCGAGCGGGCGGTGGCCTTCGCCACCACCCTGGCCCGGCAGGCGCGCGCGGCGCGTGACCCACTGGCCGAGTCGACCGCGAGGCGCGCCCTGGGCATCGCCTCGGTGCACCTGAACCACCTGGGCACCGCCAGCCGCCACCTGAACGCCGCGATCCGGCTGGCCGAGCGGGCGGGATCGCCCGAGCTGGCGGCCGAGGCCCGGCTCCGGCTGGCCTTCGTGACCAGCGTCGGCGGGCGGCCGCGGCAGGCGCTGCGGGAGATCGAGGAGCTGCTGCCCGGCCTGCACGGTGTGCTGCGGGCCCGCGCCGAGGCGCAGAAGGCCGCGGTCTTCAACCACCTCGGGCGGCGGGCGGACGCGCTGGCCGGCTACCGGGCGGCCATCCCGGTGCTGCGCCGGGCCCAGGACCACCTGTGGCTCCAGCGGGTGCTGTCCAACCGGGGCATCGTGCACGGCTACCGGCAGGAGTTCGCCGCCGCCGAGACCGACTTCCGCGAGGCCGAGGCGCTCTGCCGGGAGCTCGGCCTGGACCTGTCGCTGGCCATCGCGCGCGGGAACCTGGGCTGGGTGATGGGGGCGCGCGGCGACGTGCCGACCGCGCTGCGCTACTTCGACCAGGCCGAGGCCCGGTTCCGGGAGCTGCGCACCCACCAGCTGGGCTGGCTGCTGACCGACCGGGCCGAGCTGCTGCTGTCGGTCGGGCTGATCGCGGAGGCGCGGGCGGCGGCCGAGGAGGCGGTGGCCGAGCTGGAACGCCTGCGGCGGGCGATCCTGCTGCCGGAGGTGCGGCTGCTGCTGGCCCGCGCGGCCACCATGGCGGGCGACCACGAGGACGCGCTCCGCGCGGCCCGCCGCGCCGTCCGCGAGTTCGCCGCGCAGCAGCGCCCGGAGTGGCGGGTGCTGGCCTCCTTCGTGGTGCTTCGCTCCCGGCTGGCCGCCGGTCAGCAGGGCATCCCCGTACGGCGCGTGGAAACCCTGGCCGGTGACCTGGACGCGGCCGGCTGGACCGCGGCGGGCGTGGAGACCCGGCTGATGGGCGCGGCCCTGGCGCTGGGCCGGGGGCAGCGCGCACGCGGGCAGGACCTGCTGGTCCAGGCCGCCCGGGCCCGCCGCCGTGGCCCCGCCCTGCTGCGGGTCAGGGCCTGGCAGGCGGAGGCGCTGCTGCGGCTGGCGCGGGGCAACCGGCCTGGGGCGGCCGTGGCGATCAGGACCGCGCTGCGCATCCTGGACGAGCACCGCGCCTCGCTGGGGGCGACCGACCTGCGCGCCTACTCGTTCGGATTCCGGATCGAGCTGGCCGGGCTCGGGCTGCGGATGGCCTTCGAGCACGGCGCGGCGGCCCGGGTGCTCGCCTGGGCGGAGCAGGGCCGGGCCAGCCATCTGCTGATGAAACGGGCCAGGCCGCCCGGCGATCCATGGCTGGCCGGGGCGCTGGCCGAGCTGCGGGCCACGGCGGGCAACCTGGAGGCCAGCCGGAACCCGAAGGTCGTGCAGCGCCAGGCCGCGCTGGAGCGGGAGATCCGCGACTACAGCCGCAGGCAGCACGGCGCGGCCGGTCCGGCGGCCGGTCCGCCGCCGGTGGCGCGGCTGGCCGAGTCCCTGGGCGACCAGGCCCTGGTGGAGTACGTCCAGCTCGACGACCAGCTGCACGCCGTCACCGTGACCGCAGGCCGGGCCAAGCTGCACCCGCTGGGGCCGCTGGCGCCGATCAGGGACCTGGTGGAGCGGCTGCCGTTCGCGCTGCGGCGGCTGGCCCGCGCCGACTCCTCCGCCGCCGCCGTCATGGTCAGGCACGCCGCCGACCGGCTGGACGCGCTGCTGCTCGCCCCGCTGGCGGCCGAGCTCGGGGACCGGCCGCTGGTGCTGATCCCCACCGGGCCGCTGCAGTTCCTGCCCTGGTCGGTGCTGCCGTCCTGCGCCGGGCGCGCGGTCAGCGTCGCCCCGTCAGCGAGCATGTGGCACACCGCGAGCGGGCGCGACGGCGGCGGGCACGTGTCCGCGGTCGCCGGGCCCGGCCTGCCGGGGGCGCGGGAGGAGGCGGGCACGGTCGCGGCCCTGCACGGGGCCAAGGCGCTGACCGGCGAGGACGCCACCGCGGAGGCGGCGCTGGCCGCGCTGGACGGCGCCGGTCTGGCGCACCTGGCGGCGCACGGCCGGGTCAACCTGACCAACCCGCTGTTCTCCGCGCTGAGCCTGGCCGACGGCCCGCTCACCGTCTACGACCTGGAACGCCTGGCCGAGCCGCCCCGGATGGTCATCCTGGCCGCCTGCGAGAGCGGGCGCTCGGTGGTCAGGGCCGGGGACGAGCTGCTCGGCCTGAGCGCCACCTTCCTCGCCCTGGGCACCCAATGCATCATCGCCTCCCTGGTCCCGGTGCCGGACGCGCAGACCACCCCGCTGATGGTCGACCTGCACGGCCTGCTCGCCGACGGCCACCCCGCCGCCAGCGCGCTGGCCCTGGCGCAGGAGCGGGCGGGCGGGGTGGCGGCGGCCGGGTTCGTCTGCCTGGGCGCCGGATCCACCACACTAGGCTGAGGGCCGTGGCGAAGACCAAGGGCGGGCAGGGCACCCCGGCGACGGTGGCCCTCACCCAGGCGAAGGCGGAGTTCACCCTGCACCCGTACGATCACGATCCCAGCGCGGAGGCGTACGGCGAGGAGGCCGCGAACGCGCTCGGAGTGCCCGCCGAGCGCATCTTCAAGACGCTGGTGGCGGAGACCGAGGGCGGGCTCGCGGTCGCGGTGGTGCCGGTGGCGGGCAAGCTCGACCTGAAGGCGTTCGCGGCGGCGCTGAAGGGCAAGAAGGCGGCCATGGCCGAGGCCGCCAAGGTGGAGCGGGTGACCGGCTACGTGGTCGGCGGCATCAGCCCGCTCGGCCAGCGCAAGCGGCTGCCCACCGTGGTGGACGAGTCGGCGCTCGGCTTCGACACGATCTACTTCTCGGCCGGGCGGCGCGGCCTGCAGATCGAGACCGCCCCCGGCAACCTGGTCCGGCTCACCCAGGCGGTCACCGCCCCGATCTCCCGCGGCTAGACCGGCGACCCGCAACATTTCTTGTATTTGCGCCCGCTCCCGCACCAGCAGGGATCGTTACGCCCGGGCGGCCAGGCGATGTCGCCCGCCGGATCGGCATCCGCCACGGAACCACCCGCGGCGATCTTGACTACCGCCACCCTCGCCTCCAGGTCGGCCTCCCGGAAGCCCTTCTCCAGCGCCTTGCGGTCCGCCCCGGGCGGATACGGCATTCGCACCGTGGGCTTGCGCGCCATCTCCGGCTGGACCGGCCGTGGCCGTTCCGGCTCCGGTTCGGCCGACCCGGCCAGATAGGCCGCGACGGCCGGATCCTGCGCGCCCCCGAAGCGGTTGCGCAGCAGGCTCAGGTAGCGCACGGTCGCCTCCGGGCGGCGCAGGCCCATCGCCAGCGCCAGCCCCTCGTCCAGAAGCGCCCGGGCGAACCTCGGATCGGCGGCCCCGGCGACCATGGCCGCCGCCGGATAGAACTCCTCGTCCCGTTCCGCCTCCGGCAACCCGGCCAGCTCCCGCTGCCGGGCCCGCAGCAGCCGCAGCGCCGTCTCCTCCTCGCCGAGCTGCGCGTGCAGTTCCGCCATCGGCAGCCGCAGCGCCCCGCGCAGCCCGGGCTCGGCGTCGGCGAGCTCGCCCAGCACCGCCAAGGTGTCCCGCTCCCAGCCGTCCAGCGTGTACTCGTCCACGAGCACCTCGACATAGGCGCGCAGCCCCGCGTCGCCGCGCGCCCTCGGGTCCAGCAGCGCGTCGGCCAGCAGGTCCCAGGCGGCCCGCTCCTCCCCCCGGTCGTACGCCCGGTCGAGGGCCCGGTCCAGGTCGAGCGGCTGGAAGAGGTGATCGGGAAGCACCAGAGCACCCTACCGTTACCTGAAATGTGATCAAATGCGAGCACAGAACAGGCAGCCGTAGCCTTACGGCCCGGCGTTCCCCGTTTCCGGGGTTCCCGCTTCAGCACCGACCGCCTACCTTTCGTAGGTCTTACACCGGCTCCACGGGCGTTTTGCGTCTCCCCGCAACTCTGGGCGACGTTGGTCTCATCAAAGCATGTGTTCGCCTACGCTCGCTCGCATTTCCTGAACTGCTTCTGACCCCTGGCACTATGGGCGGATGAGCACGTTGCACGAGGCGTCCGCGGTGGAGTTGTCGGAGTTGCTGCGCGGCAGGCAGGTGAGCGCGGCCGAGGTGACCGAGGCGCATCTGCGGCGGATCGAGGCGGTGAATCCGGCGGTCAACGCGATCGTCACGCTGGTCGCCGACCGGGCGCTCAAGCAGGCGGCCGAGCTGGACGCGGGGCCCTGGCGGGGGCCGCTGCACGGGCTTCCGGTCGGGCACAAGGATCTGGTGGACACGGCGGGGGTGCGCACCACCTACGGCTCGCGGCTGTTCGCCGATCATGTGCCGGAGGAAGACGACCTGCTGGTGACGCGGGTGCGGGCGGCCGGTGGGGTGATGCTGGGCAAGACCAACACGCCCGAGTTCGGGACCGGGTCGCACACGGTCAACGAGGTCTTCGGGGCCACCCGCAATCCGTACGACCTGGGCAAGTCCGCCGGGGGCAGCAGCGGAGGCGCGGCCGCCGCGCTGGCCACCGGGATGCTGGCGCTGGCCGACGGCTCCGACATGGGCGGCTCGCTGCGCAACCCGGCCTCCTTCTGCAACATCGTCGGCCTGCGCCCGACTCCCGGCCGGGTGCCCGCGAAGTCGGCCACGGCCGCCTGGTTCACGCTGGCGGTCTCCGGGCCGATGGCCCGCACGGTCGCCGACGTGGCCCTGTTCATGACCGCCATCGCGGGCTTCGACCCGGTCTCCCCGCTCGCCGTCCGGGAGGGCGGCGACATCTTCGCGGCTTCCCTCGACCGCGATTTCGCCGGGACCAGGATCGCGTTCAGCCCGGACCTGGGCGGCCTGCTCGTCGACACCGAGACGGCCAGGGTGACGGCGGACGCGGTCGGCGTGCTGACCGGCCTGGGCGCGACCGTCGAGCACGCCGACCCGGACCTGGACGGCGCCGAGGACGCGTTCCGGATCTACCGCTCCTGGTTCTACGCGCTCAACTTCGGCGATCTGGCGGGCGTCGGCCCGAACGTGGCGTGGAACGTCGAGCAGGGCCGCAAGGTCACCGGCGCGGACCTGGCCAGGGCCGAACGCCTGCGCACCGCCCTGTATCACCGCATGAACGCCTTCTTCGACCGGTACGACTTCCTGGTGGCCCCGGTCAGCCAGGTCCCGCCGTTCCCGGTCGGGCAGCCGTACGTCACGGAGATCAACGGGCAGCAGATGCCGGACTACCTGGCCTGGATGCGCTCCTGCTACTGGATCAGCGTGCTCGGCGGGCCCGCGCTCTCGGTGCCCTGCGGCTTCACCCCGGCGGGCCTGCCGGTCGGCGTGCAGATCATCGGCCGCCCGTGGGCCGACCTGGACGTGCTGCGCCTGGGCCACGCGTTCGAGCGGGCCACCGGATTCGGCCGGGTCACGACTCCCGGCGTTCCCGGTAAGTGATCGCGAACTCCAGCGCCCAGAACGTGCCCGCGGCCACCACCGGCCAGAACATCAGCACCCCGAAGGCGGTCAGCCCCAGCCGGTCCTGGGTGGCGAACCCGCCCGCCGCGGCGGCCTGCACGATCTCGCCGCCCGTGGAGGAGCCGATCAGGTAGGCGACCAGGCCGCCGGCGATCCCGCCCACGCCCAGACCGGCCACCGAGGCGATGGCGTGATCGCCCGCGAAACGGTAGGCGACCAGGCCGCAGATCAGGCCGAACGCGGCGGCGATGAGCGCGAACCAGCCGTCGGCGGCGATCAGCGTCTGGGTGTTCGGGTCGGCGAGCAGCCACCGGCCCTCGACGAGCGCGTACCGGGTGCGCGGCGCCAGCGCCGACCACGCGAGCCCCGCGCCCGCCCCCAGAACCGCCAGCACCAGGACGGTTCCCGCGAAGTACTTGAACTGCCGCACCGTCCCGATAGTACAGAGATCCCACGAGCCCGCCGATCCCGCCGACGCGTCATCTTCCGTGCTGCCCCGCCGGGTCCGCCCGCCGTTAGCATTGCTCCGTGAACGAAGAGGCGTGGCATATCGAACCCTCCGGCCCGCTACGGGGGGACGTCGAGGTCCGAGGGTCCAAGAACGCGGTTTCCAAGCACATGGTCGCGGCGATGCTGGGCACCGGCCCGAGCACGCTGCACAATGCCCCAGAGGTCGGCGAGGTCGGCCTCACGGCCGCCATGCTGGAAGCCCTCGGCATCCACGTGGAGATCAGCGACGGGGAGATCACCATCGAGCAGGGCCCGGAGATCCGTCCCCGGGTGCCGGAGAAGTACACGGGGCTCAACCGCATCCCGATCCTCATGCTGGGCCCGCTGCTGCACCTGGCGGGTGAGGCGTTCGTCCCGATGGTGGGCGGCGACCCGATCGGGCGGCGGCCGGTCAACTTCCACCTGGAAGCGCTGCGCTCGATGGGCGCGGAGATCATCGAGGACGAGAACGGCATCACCGCGAAGGCGACCCGGCTGCACGGCACCCGGATCACGCTGCCGTATCCGAGCGTCGGCGCCACCGAGACGATCCTGATGACGGCCGTGCTGGCCGAGGGCAAGACGGTCATCAAGGGCGCCGCGATGGAGCCCGAGGTGGTCGAGCTCGCGCTGTTCCTGCAGCGCATGGGCGCGATGATCGAGCTCAGCCCGGACCGGCGGATCGTGATCGAGGGCGTGGAGCGGCTGCGCGGCGCGTCCACCTGGCTGGCCGGGGACCGGATCGAGGCCTTCTCGTATCTGGTCGCGGGCCTGGTCACGGGGGGTGAGGTGCGGGTGCACGGCTGCCCGCAGGACCGGTTGGTGACCGCGATCACCACGCTGGCCCGGATGGGGGCGCGGTTCGACATCACCGACGACTGGCTGACCGCCTCCGCCCCCGACGGGCTCCGCGCGGCGGCCGTGCAGACCGACACCCATCCCGGGTTCATGACCGACTGGCAGACGCCGCTGATGGTGCTGTTCACCCGGGCCGAGGGCATGTCGGTGCTGCACGAGACGGTCTTCGAGAACCGCCTGGTGTATGTGCCGGCGCTGCAGAAGATGGGCTGCGAGATCGAGGTGTTCGCGCAGTGCCTGGGCGGGCCCGCCTGCCGCTACCACGACACCAACGCCAAACACTCGGCGGTGGTGCGCGGGGTGTCCAAGCTGCGCGGCGCGGACGTGACGCTGCCGGACATCAGGGCCGGGTTCTCGGCGGTGCTGGCCGCCGCCGTGGCCGACGGGACCTCGACCCTGCGCGGCGTCAACCACATCGAGCGCGGCTACCACCGCCCGTTCGAGCAGTTCACCTCACTCGGCCTGAAGATCCGCCGAGGCTGATCGTGGGAACGGTCCGGCCGCTGGACCGGCCGGACCGTTCCCGTGTCACCAGCCCCCGGCGTCGCCACGGCCGCCGGGGTTGCCACGGGTGTCGCGTGCGTCGGGGTTGTCGGGGTTCTCGAAGTAGTCCCCGTAATCCTCGTAGTCCGGGAAATCGCCGAATTCGTCGCGTTCGCGGGCGCGGCGCTCCCGCCGGCGTTCCTGCCGCTCCTGGGCCTTGATGAGCTCCTTCAACCCCGGCGTGTAGCCGCCGCCGAACCGCCACATGTCCGGCGCCACGAAGGAGGTCGCAGCGGTCTCGCGCAGCGCCGCCTGCATGGAGTCCACCCAGATCGGCCCCGGCAGCGACGCCCCCTGCACCGAGCCGTAGTAGGAATCCCCGATCTGCACCCCGGTGAGCGGATACTTGTACGACCCCCGGATGTCCCCCACGCTCACCGCCGCCGCCAGATCCGGCGTGTACCCGGCGAACCAGGCCGAGGTGTAGCTGTTGTTGGTGCCGGTCTTCCCGGCCGCGGGCCGCCCGATCGACTGGCCCCGCATGGTGCCCTGGGTGAACACCCCCGACAGCACCCGGTTGACCGCGTCGGCCACCGGCTTCTCGATCGCCTGCGAGCAGCTCGGCGGCACGCTCACCTTGCGCCCGTCCCGCTCGATGATCTCGGTGATCGAGATAGGGCGGCAGTACCGCCCGCGCGCCCCGAACGTGGCGTAGGCGGCGGCCACGGTGAGCGGGTCCATCTCGTTGACGCCGAGCGTGAACGTGGGCACCTCGGCCAGCGGCCCGCCGTCGGCCCGCTTGACGCCCAGCGCCCGCGCGGTCTTCACCACGTCGCACAGGCCGACGTCCCGCTCCAGCATCATGTAGAAGATGTTGGAGGACTTCCAGGTGCCGAGCTCCAGGCTGTAGGGCCCGCCCTTGCCCTCCCCGCTGGCGTTGTAGATCGTGGCGTTGGGGGCGTTGACCTTGTCACCGGCGCAGTTGGTGAAACCCTCCGAGGGGACGTACGCGCCTGGGGTGTTGAACCCCTGCCCGAACCGCCAGCCCTTGGCCAGCGCGGTGGCCAGCGTGAAGATCTTGAAGGTGGACCCGGCCTGCAAGCCCATGCCGCCGCCGTGTTCCCGGTCGGCGGGCAGGTTGATGCTGGTCGCCCGGTTGGGGTTGCGGCCGTAGTGCTTGCTGGCGGCCAGCGCGCGGATCTGGCCGGTGCCCGGCTGGATCATGGCCTCGGCGGCCACCTCGGTGTCCTTGGGCGCGACCCGGGCGGAGATGGCCCGCTCCGCGGCCTCCTGGGCGATCGGGTCGAGCGTGGTGCGCAGGGTCAGGCCGCCGCGCTGCAGCCGCCGCTCCCGGTCCGCATCGGTGTAGCCGAAGGCGGGGCTGGTCAGCATCTCCGCCTGGACGTACGCGCAGAAGTACGGGAACCGGCTCGCCCCGCAACCGCCCCCCTCGGCCTGCATGCGCAGATTGAGCGGCTCCGCCTTGGCCCGCGCCACCTCCTGCGGCGACGCCATGCGCAGCTGCTCCATCCGCTCCAGCACCAGGTTCCGCCGCTCCAGCAGCCTCGCCTGCTGCTCCTTCCCGATCGACGGATCGGTCCAGTACGGCGTGCGCACCGCCCCCGCCAGCGTCGCCCCCTGCACGAGCGTGAGCCGGGCGGCGTCCACCCCGAAGAACCGCTGCGCCGCGGCCTGCACGCCGAACGCCCCCGCGCCGAAGTAGGCGATGTTCAGGTAGCGCTCCAGGATCTCGTCCTTGGTGTAGATCTTCTCCAGGGACAGCGCGTAGCGCAGCTCGGCGAGCTTGCGGCGGATGCTCTGCACCCGGGCGGAATCCCGGTCCCGCTCCGACTCGGCCCGGTTGACCAGGATGTTCTTCACCAGCTGCTGGGTCAGCGAGCTGCCGCCCTGCTTGATGCCGCCCGCCTGGGCGTTGGCCACCAGCGCGCGCAGGGTGCCCTTGACGTCCAGCCCCGCGTGCTCGTAGAAGCGCGCGTCCTCGATGGCGATGATGGCGTTGCGCATCGCCCGGGAGACCTGGCCGATCGGGATGGATCTTCGGTTCTGGTAGTAGAACTGGGCGATCTTCGTGCCGTTCTTGTCCAGGATCCGGGTGAGCTCGGGCAGCGGCTCCTCCCTGGGGGGCGGTGGCAGTTCGGTGAACGTCTCGGCCGTGGCGTTGCCGACGACACCGGCCCCGACCGCCACCGGCACCACCACCGCGGCCGCCAGCAGCCCGCCGACCGCTCCGCACAACGCCAGCCCGCCCGCAGCGCCAACCCGCGCCATCGCAGTCCCCCCGCCCGAACGTAAAACGACCAGGGGGAGCGCATGCAGCGTCAACTTGACATCCTCCCCGGCGTGAACGCCCGGGATTCCCCACGTCGCCGTGGGGTCCTTACTGCTTCTGCCACGCCGCGTGAGCGTCGTAGGTTGCGGGCGGTGCCAGGGTCGGAATTGCCTCGCCCGGTCTTACCCACTCTCCACAGTCGTTTTGGGTGTCCGCCAGCCCGGCGGCCACCGTGTCCACATTCATCCCCGCCCTGAAGGACGGGGCCTTCTGCTGCTTCTCGGTCAACGTACCACAAGGCGTCACCGAACCCGAATAGGTCGTCACCCAGGGTGAACGCGGGGGGCGTCATCGCGTGAAGCGGCCGTGCGCAGCAGCGGCGGGACCAGGAAACGCGCGCTGCCGCGCCGGTACAGCGCGGCCGGCCGGCCCACGTCGGGGTACCGCTGCTCGCCGGTGGGTTCCAGAAAGGCCTCCGCGCGTGTCATCTTCCTGCGGAAGTTGCTGGGGTCGAGCTTGAACCCCCACACCACCTCGTAGATCCGGCGCAGCTCGCCGACCGTGAACGGCTCGGGGCAGAACTTGGCCGCGACCGTGGTGTGCTCCAGCTGCGATCTGGCGTGCTCCAGCGCGTCCCGCAGGATCGTGGCGTGGTCGAAGGCGAGCTCGGTGCCGCCGCCGAGGACCGAGGAAACCGGCACCCAGACGGCCTCCCTCGCGTCCGTTCCCGCCACCGGCGGCGGCATGTCCGGGCCGAGCGCCAGGTAGGCGACGGTGATCACGCGCCCGCGCGGGTCGCGTTCGGGTTCGCTGTAGGCGCGCAGCTGTTCCAGATGGAGAGCGCTTCCGTCGAGGGAGGTCTCCTCGCGCAGCTCCCGCTCCGCGGCCTCATCGAGCGTCTCCCCCGGCCGCACATATCCCCCAGGCAGCGCCATGGCCCCCCGGAATGGCTCTATCCCCCGTTCGACGACCAGGATGTGCAGCTCATCCCCCCGGACCGTGAAGATCACCAAGTCCACGGTCACGGCCAGCAGGGACACCTCCGGGTCATGCCCGGGCTTACCGATCACCCCTCCACCCTACTAAACGTCATATTGACTAAAAGCCCTTCCCCGTATTAAGGTCATCCTTACCTTAATAGTCTGCGGGGGGCGCTATGGCCCACACTCCGGCAGGCCGGGACCTCACCGCGTTCCGGCTCGACGCCACCACCCGCCACCTCTGCGCGGGAACCTACCTCGACCGGGAATTCCGCAGGAACGTCCTCCGCGAGGTCCACAACGACAGCAAGCACCGGATCGCGCCCTCCTACGGGTTCGACCTCGTCCCGGTCGTACGGCACGCCTGGCGGGCCTGGCTGCTCGACACCGGCCTGCTGATCGCCCTGCTCGGCCTGCTGGCCGCGTGCTTCGCCAGGGACGCCCCGGCGACGATCGTGGTGGCCGGGGGGCTCGGCTTCTGGGGCGTGGCCCGGCTGACGGTCCGCGGGGCCGTCAAGGCGCGGGAACACCACCGGCCGCGCCGCGGCGAGCCGACGCCGGAGCGGACGCGGCTACTCCGTCTCGGCATGCTCGGATGCCTGGTGTGCGCGCTCATCCCGCCGGTGGTGGCCAAAGCCACCCAGATACCGCTCGGCGAGCTGGGGCGCACGGCCGGCGGCATGGGGATCCTGCTGGCCGTGGTGGCGGGCCTCGCGGGCGGGCTGCGGCAGCAGGCGCTCAACCAGACCTACTGGGCGGGCTCGATGCGGGTGCGGCGCGGGGGCCCGCGCCTGCACGAGATCGACCGGCAGCAGCGGTACCCCTACGTCGTCTACCGGCGGACCGGCGCCGACAAGCTCTTCGTGGGCAGCGGCAAGCTGGTGCACCGGTGGGCGATGGGGGTTCCGCTGAAGCGCGCCGACGCGACCCAGCCGGAGGAGACTCCGCACGTGCGCGCCTCCGCGCTGGTCGCCCGGCTCAAGAACGTCCTGGAACCCCTGGCCGAGATGCCCGGCTTCGAGCTCCACGACCGGCTCTACGTCGCCGAGGAGGACGTGCTCGGCGACCGGGACTTCCTGCGGTTCCGGCCCGACCAGGAGGAGATCGACAGGGTCATCGACAACCCGTACGGCCGGGTGCGGCACTTCCTGGAGATCACGACGCACGTGGCCGAGGAGGTCGTCGTCACGGTGTTCCTGCGGGCCACGGTCAAGGCGCGCTCGCTCAGCCTGGAACTGGTCACCTGCGCGCTGACCCGTACGCCCCCGGAGTTCCAGCAGGTCGAGGCGTACGCGGAGAACGGGCCCGGGGCGATCGTGCGGGCCGTCGCGCGCGGGGTGGGCGAGCTGCCCGGGCAGGTGGCCGGGGTGTGGCGGCTGCTGGAAGCGCCGGCGCTGGTGGCCGGGGCGTTACTGGCGGGGCGGGATCGTACGCTGGTGCCCCGCCGTGGGGGGACAATAGGCACGCGGCGCAGCGTCCGGGAGGACTGGGCGAGCGTCCCGTGGGCAGACGCGCGTCTGGACGAGACCCTGATCCAGGATCACTTGAAGATCATCGAGCGGCTGCTGCTCACGGCGACGGAGGAGTTCCTGGCGTCGGCGGGGCTCGATCCCGTGTCGTTCCGGCGCGGGGCCGCGAGCATCATCAACAACCTGGGTGTGCTCAACATGGGCGGCAAGATCGACATGAACCAGTCGGCTGTCGGGACCAACGCCCGGGTCCACGCCGGCGGCACCACCTTCGAGGAATAGCGAGCGTGAGGAGCGCGCGGTGAACGGCGACGTCAGCACCAACAGCGGCATCGTCATCAGCGGTGGTACCGCGAACATCAGCGGGTCGGCGGTCGGCACGGGGGCGACCGTCCAGACCTCCGGCGGGCCCCGGGCCGAGCCGGAGCGCCAGGCCGACATCGGAGTGATCACGATCCTGCCGGTCGAGATGGGCGCGGTGCGCGACGTGCTCGACCTGAACCTGGCGATGAACGGCGGCACGCCCTTCTACGAGGGCACCGTCCACGTCCGGGGCACCTCCACGCGGGTGGCCGCGCTGCGCGCCCACAGCCAGGGGCAGCGCTCCGCCGTCATGGCGTTCACCCGGCTGACCCAGCACTACGCGCCGGAGATCGTGGTCATCAGCGGCATCGCGGGCGGGGTCAACCCGCACATCGCGATCGGCGACGTCGCCGTCTCGACCGAGGTGGTCTACTACGACCTGCGCAAGGAGACCGCCTTCGAGACCCGCCGCCGCACCTCAGAGCAGTCCTCCCCCGCCACCATCACCCACGCCGTGAACTGCTTCTTCACCGACTACGGCGATCCGGCGCACTTCCAGACCGCCGACGCCCGCGGCGTCTCCCGCGGCCACCGGGTCCTGCACGGCCCGATCGGCTCCGGCGAAGCCGTGATCGCCGACGCGGATTCGGAGATCGTCCACCACCTGCGCGCGGTCAACGACAAGATCCTGGCCGTCGACATGGAGGCGGGCGGGCTCGCCCAGGCCTTCCACGAGCGGGAGCAGTCCAGCCCGGTCCGCGGCTGGGCCGTGGTGCGCGGCATCAGCGACAACGCCGACCAGCGGAAGAACGACGGCCAGCAGGCGACCGCCGCCTGGCACGCGGCCGTCGTGCTGCGATCCCTGATCCCCTATTTCCGCCTCAACGTGGGCTGAGCGTTTTCACCGCGATTGTCCAAAGGAATCCCCTAATTCTGGTGTGGCTGGCGGGAACCCCAGGTAATGCCGGGTAGCGTTGCCACGATCTTCGGGGGGAGATGTCGGGGTGGACGAGAAGACCAAAGGCGAGACCGGCGAGGGCTACACGCACGCGCTCGGGAACCGCCAGGTGCAGATGATCGCGATCGGCGGGGCGATCGGCGTCGGGCTCTTCCTGGGCGCCGGGGGCAGGCTCGCCGCCGCCGGTCCCGGCCTGATCATCTCGTACACGCTGGCGGGCATAGCCGCGTTCCTCGTGATGCGCGCCCTCGGAGAACTCGTCCTGTATCGCCCGGTTTCGGCCTCTTTCGTGGAGTACGCGACGACGTTCATCGGACCGTGGGCGGGGTTCGCCACCGGCTGGATGTACTGGGTGAACTGGGCCGCCACCGGCGTGGCCGAGCTGACGGCCGTCGCCATCTACATCGCGAAATGGGCGCCCGACTTTCCCCGCTGGGTCACCGCGCTGATCGCCCTGGGCCTGGTCCTGACGGTCAACCTGGTCTCGGTACGGCTGTTCGGAGAGCTGGAGTTCTGGTTCGCGCTGCTGAAGGTCACGGCGATCATCACGTTCCTGGTGGTCGGGCTCTACCTCGTGCTCTTCTCGGTCCACGGCGCGGGGCCCGCGAACCTGGTCACGCGCGGGGGCTTCTTTCCCACGGGGTTCGCCCCGGTGCTGGTGAGTCTGCAGGCGGTCGTCTTCGCTTACTCGGCGATCGAGATGGTCGGCATCACGGCCGGGGAGACCAAGGAGCCGCGCAAGATCATGCCGAGGGCCGTCAACAGCGTGATGTGGCGGATCGCGGTGTTCTACGTGGGGTCGGTGCTGCTGCTCGCCATGGTGCTGCCCTGGACGGCCTACAGCGCGGGCGAATCACCGTTCGTCACGGTCTTCTCCCACATCGGATTCGCGGGGGCGGGTGACGTGATGAACCTCGTGGTGATCACCGCCGCCATGTCGTCGTGCAACTCCGGGCTGTACTCGACCGGCCGCATCCTGCGTTCGATGGCGGTCAAGGGCCAGGCCCCCGCGTTCACGGGGACGATGAACCGGCGGCATGTGCCCGCCGGCGGCATCGTGTTCACCGCCGCCGTCTTCCTTGCCGGGGTGGTGCTCTACTACTTCATGCCCGGGCGCGCGTTCAATATCGCGATCGCCGTCTCCTCGCTCGGCGTGATCACAACCTGGGGGACATTCCTCTACTGCCAGATCAAACTGCGCGAGGCCTGCCTGCGCGGCGAGATCGAGCGCCCGTCCTTCCGGATGCCGGGCTCGCCGGTCAGCAACTGGTTCGGCCTCGCCTTCCTGGCGCTGATCCTGGTGCTGATGCCGTTCGCCGACCCCGACCAGCGCATCGCCTTCTTCCTGATCCCCGTGCTCGCCATCGCCATCGCGGTGGGCTGGCGCGTAGTGGGCATGCGCCGTGCCTTAACCGAGCCCGCGGCCGTGCCCCCAGCCAAGCCCGCTCCGGACACGCTCAGCTGACCCGGCTTCCTCCGGCCTGAGAATGATCTGTCTCGCATCGCAGGTTTAGGGCAGTGGTCCCTCGTTTGATCCATTTGCCATCCGTGGGACGATTCTTGGGTTTCGAGAGGGGTGTGGATGTCGAACGCGGAAGGCCGACTCGTCGGAGGCCGGTACCAACTGATCGAGCCCATCGGCCGGGGAGGCATGGGCATCGTGTGGAAGGCCCACGACGAGCTGCTGGACCGCACGGTCGCCGTCAAAGAGGTCAGGTACGACAGCGCCATGGGCGACGAGCTGGAGGAGCTCAACCGCCGGACCATGCGGGAGGCCAGAGCCGCCGGCCGGCTCACCCACCCGAACGTGGTCGTGGTGCACGATGTGATCGAGGAGGACGGCCGTCCCTGGATCATCATGCAGCTGGTGGAGTCCCGCTCGCTCGGCCAGGTGATCCGCGAGGACGGGCCGCTGCCGCCCGCCCGGGTCACCGACATCGGGCTCCAGGTTCTGGACGCGCTGCGCGCCGCGCACGGCCAGGGGGTGCTGCACCGGGACGTCAAGCCGGAGAACGTGCTGCTCACCGAGGACGGCCGGGTGGTCCTGACCGACTTCGGCATCGCCCGGGTGGAGACCGACTCGACGATGACCAGGACCGGGCTCGTGGGCACCCCCGCGTTCATCGCGCCGGAACGGTTACGCGGCGGTCCCGCCCAGCGCGAGTCGGACCTGTGGTCGCTGGGCGCGACCCTCTACGCGGCCGTGGAGGGGCGCCCGCCGCACGACAAGGGCATGGCGATGGCGACCATGCACGCCGTGCTGAACGACCAGCCCGACCCCGCGGTGCACGCGGGCCGCCTGGGCGTGGTCCTGGACCGGCTCCTGGTCAAGGAGCCCGGCGACCGCCCGAGTTACGACGAGACGGTCCGGCTGCTGCGCCGCGCCAAGACCGAACCTCCGCCCACCAAGGCCTTCGAGCCGGTCAAGGCGAGCGAGGCCGACACCGGGCCGGTCGAGCTGCCGGTCGAATCGCCGGTCGAGCTGCCGGTCCCGCCGCAGCGGCCGGAACCCAAGCGCGCCGAACCGCCGCGATCGTGGGCGGTTCCCAAGCCCGCACCCAAGTCCACGCCCAAGCCCAAGCCCGCGCCCAAGCCCGAGGCCGAACCTGAGGAGGCCGCGGAGCAGGAGGAGACGCCCAGGCGCAGCCCGGTCCCGGCCGCCGCCGTCCGGAAGGACCCGTATCCGGTGGAGACGGGGGCGCGGGCCGTACCGGCGGACTGGAAGCGCGAGGAAGAGCCACCGGCCGAGCCGAGCTGGAGCGCCGGTGACGGGGCCGACACCGCGCGGTCGAAGCTGCCCGTGTCGTACCCGGACTGGAACATCACCCCGCCGGAGCCGCGGCCCTTCGCGGTCAGGGCGGCGCTGGTGATCGTGCCCACGCTGCTGCTCATCGCGGGCCTCGGCATCTGGCTGGGGGTTCGGCAGGCCGACGACGAGGCCGCCTCCCCGCCGACCGCCGCCGCGCCCGCGAGCTCCGCCCCGCCGTCGGGCAGCGCGGAGCCGACCGCTGAAGAGCCCTCAGCCAAGCCCTCCGAGGCGGCCGAGTCACCCAAGCCCGAATCATCGGCTGACGCGCTCCCGGACGGCTGGAAGCGCTACAAGGACGGCAGCGGCTTCTCGCTGGCCCTCCCCAAGGGCTGGAAGCGCGACAACAGCAACAGCATGGGCGTGTTCTTCCGGGGGCCGCTGGAGGGGGCCTACCTCCAGATCGGGTTCACCAGCTCGCCGAAGAAGGACGCGGTGAAGGACTGGAAGGAGCAGGAGCAGCGGACCCGGGGCAACTGGCCCGGCTACCAGCGGATCAAGATCGAGTCGGTGGACTACTTCGACGAGGCCGCCGACTGGGAGTTCACCTGGGAGCCCGGCGGCTCTACCGGCCACATCCTCAACCGCGGCTTCGTCACCGACAAGAAGCACGGGTACGCGATCCTCTGGAAGACCCGCGACTCGGACTGGAAGAAGTACTTCCACTACTTCGAGACGTTCACAGCCACCTTCAAGCCGGACAAGTAGCCTTTCGTCCCGGAGGGGGTTGCGGTGGACGAAGCGCGTCGCCTGGCGGGCAGGTACCAGCTGCTCGAACCCATCGGCAGGGGCGGCATGGGCGTGGTCTGGCGTGCCCACGACGAGCTGCTCGACCGTGCGGTCGCGGTCAAGGAGGTGCTGTACTCGGCGCTGAGCGAGGAGGATCGGGTCGCCTTCAACCGCAGGACGATCCGCGAGGCCAGGGCCGCCGGGCGGCTCTCGCACCCGAACGTGGTCGTGGTGCACGACGTGATCGAGGAGGACGACCGCCCCTGGATCGTCATGCAGCTGATCCAGGCCCGCTCGCTCGGCCAGGTCCTGCGCGAGCACGGGCCGCTCATCCCCGAACGCGCCGCCGCCATGGGGCTGCAGATCCTGGACGCGCTGTGTACGGCGCACGCCGCCGGAGTCCTGCACCGCGACGTGAAACCTGAGAACGTGCTGCTCAGCGGCGACAATCGGGTGGTGCTCACCGATTTCGGCATCGCGACCATGACGGAGGACCCGGGGCTCACGATGACCGGGAGCATCACGGGGACGCCCGCGTTCATGCCGCCGGAGCGCCTGATGGGGCAGCCCGCCACGCCGGAGTCGGATCTCTGGTCGCTGGGTGCGACGATCTACGCGGCGGTCGAGGGGCGCTCGCCGTACGACCGGGGGACGCCGATCGCCAGCATGGCGGCCATCCTGCACAGCCAGCCCGACCTGCCGCGCCGGGCGGGGCCGCTGACCTCGGTGATCGAGGGGTTGCTGCGCAAGGAGCCCGGCCGGCGGATCGACGCCGTGGAGGCGCAGGAGCTCCTGAAGCAGGCGGCTTCCGGGACCAATCCGTCTATGTCGCCTATGTCGCTTATGTCGCCGCAGACCCCGGTACCGGGTGGGCCGCCTCAGCCGGCGTCTCCGTGGGGTCCTGGTCCGACCGGGCCGCCGGGCGGGTGGCCGCAGGCCGGGGCGGGCTCCTGGGGCGGCGGTGAATGGGGTGTCCCGCCGGTGCCGACCCAGCCGCGCCCGGCGTCATCGAACAGACGTTTGATTGGTTTCGTGCTGGTTCCCGTGCTCGTCGTCGTGCTGGGCGTGGCCGGGTGGTTCGGGTACCAGCAGCTCGCGGGTGATCCGGGATCCGGCATCATCACGCTGCCCACCGCGGACACCCCCACGGAGACCATCGACGGGACCCCGACGGAGACCGCCGCCGCGACATCCCCCGTGACGGCCACAGGGACGCCTGTGGAGACGCCTACGGAGACGGCCACCCCTGCCCCCTCATCCTCGCCCGCGAACCGCCTCCCGCCGGGCTGGCGGTCCTACCGGGACGAACTCGGCTTCGCGATCGCGCTGCCGCGGGGGTGGAAGGCCGAGCGGGTGCCGAACGCCGCCCGGGTCCGGTTCCGCGGCCCGGCCATGCCCGGCTACCTCCAGGTCGACCTCACGCCCTGGGAGGAGAGCGACCCCGTGGCCGCCCTGGAGACGGTGGAGCGCAACTCCACCGCGAAGGGCCTGCTGCCGAAGTACGAGAAGATCAGCATCGAACCCGCGGAATACCAGGGCGTGGCCGCCGCCGACTGGGAGTTCACCTTCGCCACCTCCGCCGGGCGGCAGCGTGTCATCGACCGCGCCTTCCGGATCGGCGACGACTGCTACGCCCTCTACTGGCAGGTCCCCGAAGGCAACTGGGAAGCCGCCCGCTCCTACTTCGACACATTTCTCACGACATTTCGCCCGTGATGGCCGGACAAAGCACCTGCTCAACAAAGGTCCGCCACGAGCAGGCGGCGTTCCGGCAGACGAACCTGCGGACCTCCCGCTCGCGGACCGGACCTGGATAGGCTGATCAGCGTTCCTGCTCCGCGAACGCCTCGCCCAGCGCTTCGGCACGGGTGGCGAGCGTCGCGCGCAGCGTGGTGACCTCCTGCTGGGCCTCGGCGGCGTCGGCGCCCTGGTTCGCCTGGTAGGACGCCACCGCCTGGTCCAGGAGGGTCACCGCCTTCCCACTGGCCAGAAGATCCTGGTAAAGCTTCCGGTACTGCTCCTGGTAGAGCTCCTTGAAGGCGGCCGTCTCGAGAAAACGATCCTTCAGCGCGTGCTCGGTGCGCGCAGGCGGTGCCCGGCGTCGTCGTCCACCGGGGTGCGGAGTCGTTGCAGCATGCGCCCATCTGACAGAACGAACCTGGGAACAATGTGTGAACTCAGCACGAACCAGAGATGAACGGCAGGGAGACCCTGAACGTGGTCCCCGACAGGCTCAGCAGCGCCGCCGGCAACCGCAGACGCAGCGGCCAGGGGCGTTTCACGGCGTCAGGGACAGGCGGTAGCCGACCCCGCGCAGGGTGTGGATCAGCGGCGGCCCGCCGGTGTCGATCTTGCGCCGGAGGTAGCTGATGTAGGACTCGACGATCCGGCTGTCGGTGTCGAACCCGTGATCCCACACCCGCTGGCCTGTCTCTCCCGACCTCCTGAAGCGCCGCGCGCCCGCACGAGACGGTCCGGACGGTGAACCCGTTCCGCTCCAGCGCCTCGGACAGGAGATCACGAATGCTCGGCTCGTCATCGATGACCAGGACCTTGGCGGGAAGGGATGCGTCCATAGGTTGGTTGTACGTGACTTTTCTGAAAGCAAGCTCAGGGACCAGGTCGAACGTGGCTGAGTTGCCTTGGCCAGATCCCGGACAAAGCCCCGGCAAAGCCAACCCCTGTCAGGTCCTAATATTGCCGACATGCATGACACGGAGCGGCAGCAGCGCAGGGCCGCCATCAGGGACGGGCTCGGTGTCGGAGTCGCGGTCGGGGTCTCCGGGGTGGCCTTCGGGGCGGCCGCGATCACGGCGGGGCTCACCGTGGCCCAGGCGTGCGCGCTCAGCCTGTTCGCCTTCACCGGCGCCTCCCAGTTCGCCCTCGCGGGCGTGGTGGGCGCCGGTGGCGGTCTGGTGGCCGGGGCGGCGGGCGCGCTCCTGCTCGGCGCGAGGAACAGCTTCTACGGCCTGCGGCTGGCCGTGATCCTCGGCGGGACCCGTGGCCCGCTGCGCACCCTGGTCACCGCCCAGGGCGTCATCGACGAGAGCTCCGCCGTCGCCTTCGCCCAGCCCACCCCGGCCGCCGCCCGCGCGGGCTTCTACACCACCTTCGGCACGATCTACCTGACCTGGAACCTGACCACCCTGCTCGGCGCGCTCGGCGCGTCCCAGGTCAGCGACCCCGCCGTCTTCGGCCTGGACGCGGTCGGCCCCGCCACCTTCCTGGCCCTGCTCTGGCCCCGGCTGCGCGGCGACGCGAACACCCCGCAAGAGGAGACCGTCCAGTTGCGCCTGATCGCCGCCGGGGGCGCCGCCATCGCGCTGCTCGCGACCCCGTTCACCGCGCCCGGCGTCCCCGTCCTGCTGGCCGCGGTGGCGGCCCTGATCGTGATGCTGACCCCGGGAACTCCGGAGAGGGCGGCCGCGGAATGACCGTCTGGTGGGCGATCGCCGTCACCTGCCTGGGCTGCTACCTGCTCAAGCTCGCGGGCCTGGCCGCCCCCCGCCGGGTCCTGGACCATCCCGGCGTACGGCGTTTCGCCAGGCTGGTCCCGGTCGGGCTGCTGGCGGCGCTGATCGCCGTACAGACCTTCGGGCACGGCCAGGACCTGCACCTGGACGGCGCGCGCCTGGCGGGCCTGGCGGCGGCCGTGGTCGCGCTGCTGCTCAGGGCGCCCTTCCTGGTGGTCCTGGTCGCGGCGGCGGTGGTGACCGCCGCGACCCGCCTGCTGGGGATGTGATCAGGAGTCGTCGGCGCGGTCGAGCGCCTCGGCGAGGTCGGCCGGGTAGTCGGTCGTGAAGGAGACCCACTCGCCCGTGGCCGGGTGGTCGAAGGCCAGGGACACCGCGTGCAGCCACTGGCGGGTGACGCCGAGGCGGGCCGCCAGGGTGGGGTCGGCGCCGTACTGGAGGTCGCCGACGCAGGGGTGGCGGAGCGCGGACATGTGCACGCGGATCTGGTGGGTACGGCCGGTTTCCAGCTTGATGTCCAGCAGGGAGGCCGCGCGGAACGCCTCGATCGTGTCGTAGTGGGTGATCGAGTCCTTGCCCCCGGCGACCACCGCCCAGCGGCCGTCCCCGGACGGGTGCCGGTCGATGGGCGCGTCCACGGTGCCGCGGAGCGGATCCATGTGGCCCTGCACCAGCGCGTGATACCGCTTGTCGACCGTACGCTCCTTGAACGCGCGCTTCAGCGCCGTGTACGCCCGCTCGCTCTTGGCCACCACCATCGCGCCGGTGGTGTTGGCGTCCAGCCGGTGCACGATGCCCTGCCGCTCGGCCGCGCCGCTGGTGGACACCCGGTGCCCGGCCCCGAGCAGCCCGCCGATCACGGTCGGCCCGGTCCAGCCGACGCTGGGGTGGGCGGCCACGCCGATCGGCTTGTTGACGACCACGATGTCGTCGTCCTCGTACAGGATCGTCATGCCGGGGACGGGTTCGGCGACCGGCATGGGCGCGGCGGGCGGCGGCGGGATGGTGACGTCCAGCCAGGCTCCGCCGCGAACGCGGTCCGATTTGGCGGGGGTCGAGCCGTCCACGAGCACGTCCCCGGACGCGATCAGCTCGGCGGCCCGGGTCCGGGAGAAGCCGAACAGGCGGGCCAGCGCGGCGTCGAGGCGCTCGCCCTCGAGCCCGTCGGGCACCGGCAGGCTGCGCAGGTCACCCATCCTTCTCGGCCCCCGTCTCCCGCGTGCCGTCGATCTGGTAGCCACGCCAGGCCAGGAAGACCGCCAGGATCCCGCCGCAGACGATCGCGGAATCGGCCACATTGAAGATCGGGAACCCGGTCGCGGGGAAGACCTGCATGAAGTCCACCACGTGCCCCTGGAACGGGGCGGGGGCCCGGAAGATGCGGTCGGTCAGGTTCCCGAACGCGCCGCCGAGCAGCAGCCCGAGCGTGATCCCCCACGGCAGGCTGCGCAGCTGCCGGGCGGTGCGAATGATCGCGATCACCACGGCTGTGGCGATGATCGTGAAAATGATGGTCATCCCGGTGCCGATGCTGAACGCGGCCCCCGAATTCCTGATCACATTGATCACGAGCACGTCCGGCACGACCACGACCGGAGGGTCTTTCTCCAGGTATTCGACCACCAGGTACTTAGTCACCAGATCGAACACGTAAATGAGCACGGCCACGGCGGCGAGCAATCCGATCCGCCGTGCCCGTACTCCCCCGGCGGCGGTCAGCGGCGTTCCTCCCGCTGCTTGCACGCCACGCACAGCGTCGCCCTCGGGAACGCCTGCAGGCGTTCCTTGCCGATCGGCCGTTGGCACGATTCGCACACTCCATACGTCCCTGCGTCGATACGGGCGATCGCCCGCTCGTTCTGCGCGAGCACATCGCGCGCATTCAGGGTAAGGGCGATCTCACGTTCGCGCTCATAGGTCTTGGCCCCGGCGTCGGCCGGATCGTCGCCCGCGCCCTCGCTGGCGTTCCCGGCCGCGAGCTCGGTCTCGGCCCGCAGGATCTCGGTGTGCAGTTCGTCGATTTCCGCCAGCAGGCGCTCGCGCACCTCGGCGAGCTCGTCGGCGGACCAGATGTCGGTAGTAGTGACAGAATTCTCCGTGACAGAGCCCTCCGTGACGGCGTTCCCCGTGATGGCGCTCTTCGCCGCGCGCGTCGCCATGTGGCCTCCCCATGAACAGTGATCAAGCAGTCCGGGCAGCATAGGTGCCGGATTGGAGCGCGGCAATCGACTCGCCGATGCATTTACGCCATCCGTACCAGGCTCGGAATGCTCATCCCCCTATGCCAGGTACATCCTGAACAACGACACCCCGTCCCGTGTTCCGCAGGAACTACCAGAATGAAACCGGGAAGCCTGACGCGCTCCGCTGCGTTATCGTGAGGTCTGCAAGGCGTTGATGGGACGAGTACCTCCGCACCCACTCGCACGAGCGACCCGGGGACGGTGCGAGCCCGGGGCGAGCCGCGGGGAGAAGATCAGCCCGGAGCCGCCGGAAGAACGGCTTTACCTCTGGTAGACGCTTATTAGACCCGGCCGCAACCTGAATGAGTGGGCCCCCGCGAGGGCGGCCAAGGAGGGTGGTACCGCGGAGCCATGATCGGCTTCGTCCCTCCACGCCCTGTCGAATCAGCGTGGAGGTCCGGTGTCTTCCCACTCTTTCCGTTCGCTACCCGCGCAGGTGGACCTGCCGGCCCTCGAACACGAGGTCCTGGACCGATGGCGCGACGGCAAGGTCTTCGAGCGGTCGCTGGAGCAGAACGCCGGCGGCCCTTCCTGGGTCTTCTACGAGGGCCCCCCGACCGCCAACGGCATGCCCGGCGTGCACCACGTCGAGGCGCGCGTGTTCAAGGACGTGTTCCCCCGGTACAAGTCCATGCGCGGCTTCCACGTCCCCCGCAAGGCGGGCTGGGACTGCCACGGCCTGCCCGTCGAGGTGGCCGTCGAGAAGGAGCTCGGCCTGTCCGGCAAGCCCGAGATCGAGGCGTACGGCATCGCGGAGTTCAACGCCAAGTGCCGCGAATCGGTGCTCCGGCACGTGGACGCGTTCGAAGAGATGACCGAGCGCATGGGCTACTGGGTGGACATGTCCCAGGCCTACCGCACGATGGACCCCGCGTACGTGGAGGCCGTCTGGTGGTCGCTCAAGGTCATCTGGGACAAGGGACTGCTGTTCCGGGACTTCCGGATCACGCCGTACTGCCCGCGCTGCGGCACCGGGCTGTCCGACCACGAGCTGGGCCAGCCCGGCGGCTACGAGACCGTGTCCAGCCCGTCGGTGTACGTGCGCATGCCGGTCACGGCGGGGCGTTTCGCGGGCGTGGACCTGCTCATCTGGACGACCACGCCGTGGACCCTGGTGTCCAACACGGCGGTGGCGGTGCACCCGGGCGTGACGTACGTGGTGGCCGAGAAGGACGGCGAGCGCCCGGTCATCGTGGCCGAGCCGCTGCTCGCCGCCGCCCTCGGCGAGGGCTGGACGGCCCGGGAGAGCTTCTCCGGCGCCGAACTGGAGCACACGCCGTACCAGCGGCCGTTCGAGCTGGTCGACATCCCCGGCGCGCACTTCGTCGTGCTCGGCGACTACGTCACCGTCGAGGACGGCACCGGCCTGGTGCACCAGGCGCCCGCGTTCGGCGCCGACGACATGACCGTCTGCAAGCGGTACGGCCTGCCCGTGGTCAACCCGATCGGCCCCGACGGCCGGTTCCTGCCCGACGTCCCCCAGGTCGGCGGCGAGTTCTTCAAGGACGCCGACGAGGGCCTCACCGCGGACCTGCGCGCCCGCGGCCTGCTCTTCCGGGGCAGCCACTTCGACCACAGCTACCCGCACTGCTGGCGCTGCCACACCCCGCTGCTCTACTACGCCCTCCCGTCCTGGTACATCAGGACCACCCAGATCAAGGACCTGCTGCTCGCCGAGAACGAGCGCGCCAACTGGTTCCCCGAGACCATCAAGCACGGCCGGTACGGCGAGTGGCTGCGCAACAACGTCGACTGGGCGCTGTCCCGCTCCCGCTACTGGGGCACCCCGCTGCCGCTCTGGGTCTGCGAGGAGGACCACGTCACCTGCGTCGGCTCCCTCGCCGAGCTGGGCGCGCTGGCGGGCCAGGACCTGTCCGCGCTGGACCCGCACCGCCCGTTCGTGGACGACGTCACGTTCCCGTGCGCCGACTGCGGCGGCGAGGCCCGCCGGGTGCCCGACGTGATCGACGTCTGGTACGACTCCGGCGCGATGCCCTTCGCCCAGTGGGGCGCCCCGCACGTCAACAAGGAGGTCTTCGAGGCCTCCTACCCGGGCCAGTTCATCTGCGAGGCCATCGACCAGACCCGCGGCTGGTTCTACTCGATGATGACCGTGGGGGCGCTCGTCTTCGACCGCTCCGCCTACGAGAACGTGCTCTGCCTGGGCCTGATCCTGGCCGAGGACGGCCGCAAGATGAGCAAGCACCTGGGCAACGTGCTCCAGCCGATGCCGCTCATGGACGAGCACGGCGCGGACGCGCTGCGCTGGTACATGGCCACCTCGGGCTCGCCCTGGTCGCCCCGGCGGATCGGCCACGGCCCGCTGGAGGAGATCGTCAGGAAGGTCCTGCTGACCTACTGGAACACGGCCTCCTTCTTCACCCTGTACGCCAACGCCTCCGGCTGGCAGCCCGGGCGGACCCACGACGGCGAGCGCCCGCTCATCGACCGCTGGGCCCTGGCCGAGCTCCAGCGCACGGTGGCCGAGGTCACGGCCGCCCTGGACGTCTTCGACACGGCCCGCGCCGGACGCCGGATCACCGAGTTCCTGGACGACCTGTCCAACTGGTATGTCCGCCGCTCCCGCCGCCGCTTCTGGACCGGTGAACCGGCCGCCTTCGCCACCCTGTACGAGTGTCTGGAGACGGTCACCCGGCTGATGGCCCCCCTGGTGCCGTTCACCACCGACTACGTGTGGGACGTGCTGCGCGGCCAGGACGCGCCCTCCTCGGTGCACCTGGCCACCTGGCCCCAGGTCCGGGCCGAGCTGGTCGATCCGGCCCTGTCCGAGCAGATGGCCCTGGTCCGCCGCCTGGTGGAGCTGGGCCGCTCGGCCCGCGCGTCCTCCTCGGTCAAGACCCGCCAGCCGCTCGGCCGCGCGCTGATCGGCGCGCCGGGCTGGCCCGGGCTCACCGGCGAGCTGCGCGATCTGATCGCGGACGAGCTGAACGTGCTGGCCCTGGAGGACATGTCCGGCTTTTCCGCTGACCTGGTGACGTTCACCGTCAAGCCCAACTTCCGGGCGCTGGGCAAGCGGTTCGGCTCCCAGACCAAGCTGGTCGCCGCCGCCGTCACCGCCGCCGACCCGGCGGCCCTCGCCCAGACCCTCAGGGCCGGTACGGCGGCCACCCTCGACGCCGGAGAGCTCGGCGCGGTGACCGTCGGTCCGGATGACGTGATCGTCACCGAGCAGCCCAAGTCGGGCTGGGCGGTGGAGACCGGCGCGGTCGACACCGGGACCGGTGAGACGGTGGCGCTGGACCTGGCGATCACGCCCGAGCTGCGCAGGGCCGGGCTGGTCCGGGAGGTCATCCGGCTGGTCCAGGAAGCGCGCAAGGCCAGCGGGCTGGCCATCACCGACCGGATCGAGCTGCGCTGGGCGGCGGGTTCTGACGAGCTGGCCGAGGCGCTGCGCGGCGGTGGCGGCACGGTGGCCGAGGAGGTGCTGGCGACCTCGTTCGCCGAAGCCGATCTGGACACCGGCCTGGTGGTGCACCAGGACGCCGATCTGGGGCTCAGCTTCCAGCTGCGCAAGGTCTGATCACAACACGCTGATCACACGAAGGGCCCGGCTTCCCGCTGGGCCCTTTTGTGACCGCCGCTACCTTTCGGCCCTTCAGCGCAGGCCGAGCAACACGAAAGGCCCGGCTTCCGCTGGGCCCATCTGTGTGCCGTCGCTACCTTTCGGCCGACGGTGTGCCGTCGTTACCTTTCGGCCGCTACCTTTCGGCGCAGGCCGAGCAGGGGGTCAGACCGGCCTCTTCGGCCTCGGTCTTGGTCATGGTCTCGATGTCGGCGCTGTCGTCGCCGACGAGCGAGCACTCCGCGCGGTGATATCGCCGGGTTCCGACCAGCACGTGGACGATCTCGTCGTCCGCTCGCTCGGGAGTCTGCTCGGGGGTCTTCTCGCCGTCGTCCTTGGCTGTGACCGGCCGGGTGGCCTCGACCGTCGAGTCGAACGGGCGCGGCTTCTCGTCCTTGACCGCCGCGGATTCGGCGACCACCGGCTCGGGCTTGCTGGGCTCGGGGTCGGGCGCGGGCGGAGTCGGCGCCTGAGTCGGCGACGGACGCGAGAAGGCAGACCATTCAGACGAGGCGGGCGGCACCGAGGGGACCGGAACCACGGGCGGCACAGGGGGCGACGAAGGCAAGGGGGTGGCCACCGTGGGGGTGGCCGTCTCAGGCCGCTTTTCCGACCGGGGCTTTTCAGACCAGGGCGTCTCGGGCCGGGATGTTTCAGGCCGGGGCACCGACGCGGAGACCGTGGGGGCGTCCATGCTCGTGGCGGAGTCGGTGAGGGCCGCTGACCCGGCGCGCCCGGGTGCGGTCTCGGCCGGCTCGCCCGGCTGCCCTGGGACGCTCTCGGCGACGCAGGCGGTGCACGGCGTGAAGCCCTCCTCGCGGGCCTCTTCGAGGGTCAGCTCCTCGATCTCGCGATCGGCCAGCTGACGGCAGTTGGGCAGGTGGAACCGCTTCCGGCCCGGGATGACCAGCACGATCGAGTCGGGCCCGAGAGCACCGCCCGGCAGGGACCGGGGCATCGGAGGGCGCGGCCGCCGCTCCGGCGGCTCCTGACCGGCCGCTCCCGGATAGGGAACCTGCTGGGTCGCCATCGAAGGAGACACGGGGGCCGCCACCGGTCCTGGCACGGGTGCGGCCATCATCGGGTTCGCCATCTGCTGCGTCGGCCCCCCGCTGTAGGCGGCGGCGCCTCCGGCGTGCGCCATCTGGGGGGAGGCCTGCGTCATGGGCTGCTGCATGTGCTGCGGCAGCGCCTGCGGCATCTGGTGCATGGGCTGGGGCATCGGCTGGGGGGTGGCGGCCTGGGACCGCCCGCCGGCCGGGAACAGCTCGTGCCGCCTGAGCAACGCCCCGATCAGCAGGCAGACCGCGGACAGCACGCTGACCACGATCGACCACATCACGAGGAACGGCTTCGCCAGGACGACGCCCGCGATCAGCAGGACGATCGCGGCGAGCACCAGGGCGGCACTGACAAGGATCACTGGGGGGATCTCCGAACTACCGAACGCGTGACCGGACGCCTACCGGACACCTGACCCGGACAACACTTCCACGCGCAACACTTCCACGCGGAAGGTTACCGGCGGTCGCCGTGCGGGCCCTCGGGGTTCTGGAACGCGCCCGAGTGCTGCGGGTCGCCGCCGAACGGGTTCGGCGCGGGCATCTGCTGGCCGCCGGGCGCGATGGCGTGCGCCATCTGCTGCTGGCCTGACACCTGACCCTGCACGATCGGGAAGCCACCGCTGCCCTCGGCGGAGACGTTCAGCTCGGCGAGCTGGTTCTCCAGGTACAGCTTGAGGCGGCTGCGATACTCCCGCTCGAAGCTGCGCAGCTCCTCGACCTTGCGCTCCAGCTCGTCCCTGGTCTGCACCAGCGACCCCATCGCCTGCCGGTGCCGCTCCTGAGCGTCACGTTCCAGCGTCTCGGCGCGGGCGCGGGCGTCGCCGATGATCTGCTCGGCCTGGCGGCGCGCCTTGCCCAGCACCTCGTCGGCCTCGCGGCGGGCCCGGGTCACGGTCTCGTCCGCCTCCCGGCGGGCGTCCGCGATGGCCTGGTCGGCGGTCTGCTGGGCCAGGGCCAGCACCCGGGCCGCGGTGTCCATGTTGTCCTCGGCGGGCGGCAGGCCCATGCCGACGGGGACGGGCTCGGGACGCACCGGCTCGGGCTGGCGCATCGGCTCCGGCTGCGGAACCATCATCTCCGGCTTGGGCTCGGCGACGGGCGCGGGAGCCATCTGCATGCCGCCGCCCATCATGCCGCCGGCCATGCCTCCCGCCATCCCCCCGGCCATGCCGCCGGGGACCTTGCCCCGCAGGCACTCGGCCAGCTTGGCGCGGAGCTCCTCGTTCTCCTGGATGAGGCGGTCGAGTTCGGCCTCGACCTCGTCGAGGAAGGCGTCCACCTCTTCCTCGTCGTAGCCCGGCCTGAGCCGGGTCGTACTGAACTGCTTGTTCCGCACATCTGCGGGCGTCAGCGGCATTTGGGTCTCCTTGGCGCGCTTGGAGTCTGTCCGGAGAGAAGTACCTATCCTCGACCAAACGCGGACACGACTTGGATCAAGACCAAGACCACAATGAACAGCACTGTGAAGCTTAGGTCAAAGGCCACCGTACCCAACCTCAGGGGAGGAATGAAACGGCGGAGGAATTTGAGGGGTGGATCCGTGGCCGTGTACGTGGCCTCGGCGAGGACCAGAACCGGCCCTCTGGGCCGCCAGGCCCGGGCGAACGCCTGCACCGTCTCGAAGATCATCCTGCCGATCAGCAGGACCAGGTAGAGGGACAGGACGAAGACCAAGACACCACTAACGATCCCCACGGTCGCGCCCCGCCTCCGTCCTGGTCCGCTGCCAGGTTCGCCGCCTCCGGTCCCCGTGGGCACCGCTCAGCTTTTCACTGTCCATACAAGGAACTCTAGCTCTGGTTGAAGAAGCCGCGTTCCGCGATCCGAGCCTTGTCCTCCGCGGTCACCTCGACATTGGCAGGGGACAACAGGAACACCTTGTTGGTAACACGTTCAATGCTGCCGTGTAGCCCAAAAACCAGACCTGCCGCAAAATCGACTAGACGTTTCGCGTCACTGTCAACCATTTCGGTCAGATTCATGATGACCGGCGTGCCCTCCCGGAAGTGCTCCCCGATCGTGCGCGCCTCGTTGTACGTGCGGGGGTGCAGGGTGGTGATCCGCGCCAGATCGGTCGTACGGCGCTCGATCACCGCGGTGGAGGGTCTCGGCGCGGGAACCGGCGTGTCGTCGCCCGCATCGCGCCCGTGCGCCCCGGCAGGGGCGAACTCCTCGCTCTGCCCGTCATACGGGTCCACACCGAAATCGTCGGCGTCATAGTCCCGGTACCTGTCGTAGCGGTCGTCGTCCTCCACGAGACCGAGGTAGACCGCCATCTTGCGCATCGCGCCGGCCATCGCTCCGTCGTCCTCCGTCTACCGTGCCTCTGCGGCCACCCTAGCGTGCCGGGCGCCGTCGAGGGCCTTGAAGGTCCGTGGCGGAAGCCGTAACCCCCCGACTGGCGAACCGCTGATCGACCTCTACCTGTTACTCGGGGGACATTACCTGACGAAGGGCGTCCGGCGGCCGAGCAACGCCGTACCGACACGCAGGTGTGTCGCACCTTTCGCTATCGCCTGCGCGAGATCGCCACTCATCCCGGCAGAAATCACATCCGCCCCAGGATGCTCCTTCTGTACGACTTGCGCCACCTCGAACAAACGGGCGAAAGCGACATCCGGGTCAGATCCCAGCGGGGCCACCGCCATGACGCCCCGCAGCCGCAGACCCGGCGCCTCGGCCAGGGCGGCGGCGAGGGCAGGGACGTCCACGGGACGGGCGCCACCGCGCTCAGGACGGTCGTCCAGGGCCACCTGAACCAGGCAGCCCACCTCGCGCCCCACCCGGACGGCTTCGCGGCTCAGCGCCGCCACCAGGCGGCTCCGGTCCACGCCGTGGATCAGATCCGCGTACGAGACGATGGATCTGGCCTTGTTCGTCTGCACTTGCCCGATGAAATGCCAGGTGAGCGGGAGATCCGCGCATTCGGCGGCTTTGGCCGCCGCCTCCTGATCGCGGTTCTCCCCCACATCGCGCACCCCGAGCTCGGCCAGCAGCCGCAGGTCGGCCGCCGGGTAGGTCTTGGTGACCGCGATCAGCGTGAGCTCCTCGCGGGCCCGGCTGGTGGCGCGGCACGCGTCCAGGATGCGCCGCTCCACGTCGGCCAGCGCGGCCGCGAGCTCGCTACGGCGCCCGGCGGGGGGATCCGGGTCGATCACGTGCGGTGGATCACTTCAGGAAGTCCGGCACGTCCAGCTCCTCTTCCTGCTCCTCGAAGACCACCGGGCGCCGGGGGACCGGCTGGGTGAGCTTGGAGGTGATCGGAGTCGGCGGCTCGGTCGGCCGCGGGATGGCGAAAGGGCCGGTGCCCGACGCCCCCTGGTGGTCCGGCCGCGAACCCTCGCCCTCCCGTCCGAACGGCACCGAAGGCGGGACCTGCTCGGCCGAGGCCACCTGGGGCTGCGCCGCCGGGTGGTTCGGCCCCGGCTGGGCCGGGGGCGAGGTGATCGGCGGCACCGGCTGCACGGGCGAGACCGGCGGCGAGCCCGCCGGGGTGAGCGGGCGCACCGGCGCGGGCGGCTGCTCGGTCCGCGGGTCGGGCCGCGACTCCTGGCGGGGCTCGGGCTTGGGCGGCGCCACGAAGGACGACAGCGCGGGACGCTCCCGGCCCCCCGGGGCGGTCTGGGCCGGGGCCTGGGCGGGGGCGGGCCGGGCCTGCTGCTGGCGCGGCTGCGGCATGACGGCGGGCTTCTCCGGCACCGGCTCGTCGAACCCGGCCGCGATCACGGTGACCCGGACCTCGTCGCCGAGCGCGTCGTCGATGACCGTGCCGAAGATGATGTTGGCGTCCGGCGCGGCCGCGCTGGAGACCAGCTGGGCGGCCTCGTTGATCTCGAACAGGCCCAGGTCGGAGCCGCCCGCGATGGACAGCAGCACGCCGTGCGCGCCGTCGATGCTGGCCTCCAGCAGCGGGCTGGAGACCGCCATCTCGGCGGCGGCCACCGAGCGGTCGTCGCCCCGGGCGTGGCCGATGCCCATCAGCGCGGACCCGGCCCCGGACATGACCGACTTCACGTCGGCGAAGTCCAGGTTGATCAGGCCCGGCGTGGTGATCAGGTCGGTGATGCCCTGCACACCCGAGAGCAGCACCTGGTCGGCGGCCTTGAACGCGTCCAGCACGCTCACCTGGCGGTCCGAGATGGACAGCAGCCGGTCGTTCGGGATGACGATGAGGGTGTCCACCTCCGCCCGGAGATTCTCTATTCCGGCCTCCGCCTGCATGGCGCGGCGCTTGCCCTCGAAGCTGAACGGGCGGGTCACGACCCCTATGGTCAGCGCGCCCAGCGACCTGGCGATGTTGGCCACCACGGGCGCGCCGCCGGTGCCGGTGCCGCCGCCCTCCCCGGCCGTCACGAACACCATGTCGGCGCCCTTGATGACCTCCTCGATCTCCTCGCGGTGATCCTCGGCCGCCTTGCGCCCCACCTCGGGGTTGGCGCCGGCGCCCAGGCCACGCGTGAGCTCGCGCCCCACGTCCAGTTTCACATCGGCGTCACTCATCAGCAGCGCCTGGGCGTCGGTGTTGATGGCGATGAACTCGACGCCCTTGAGTCCCTCCTCAATCATCCGGTTCACGGCGTTCACTCCGCCGCCGCCGATGCCGACGACCTTGATGACCGCGAGGTAGTTCTGCGGTGCTGCCACGACGAGGGGCCTTTCCGCTCGCTTACATATGTCTCAGTCTTCATTGCGATGCTGCGCATCGCGGTTCGGCTGCTCAACCCCGGTGTCTTCCCTCGTCGCTTCGCTCCTCAGTCCAGACACCGGCGCAACCTCACTGTCTTCATTGCGATGCTGCGCATCGCGGTTCGGCTGCTCAACCCCGGTGTCTTCCCTCGTCGCTTCGCTCCTCAGTCCAGACACCGGCGCAACCTCACGGGCTGCTGCCCGCTCTGTCAAACCCTCACCCTCAAGTTGAGATTTAGAGTTATGTCAACCTGAGGATTGATACGGACAGTAGGGTTGCGCCTCCCCCAGGGTCAACTAACCGCGCCGCAAGCACGTCCGGCGTGTCGCCGATCTCACTTGACCGTTACCACGTCAGGGGAACTGACGTCGAAGGTCATGGCGTTCTCGCGAAGCAGCG
Organism: Acrocarpospora sp. B8E8; assembly: GCF_039871605.1. Classification (NCBI taxonomy): domain Bacteria; kingdom Bacillati; phylum Actinomycetota; class Actinomycetes; order Streptosporangiales; family Streptosporangiaceae; genus Acrocarpospora; species Acrocarpospora sp. B8E8. The sequence goes on from NZ_JBDPLV010000028.1 coordinate 84,880, forward strand.
TGGTCAGGATCCTGGCTTTGTCCCCGGTCCGCTCGGGACCGCCCCACACCACGGTACGGCCATCGGCGAGCGTCAGCGTCACGGTTTCCGCGGACGCGGCGCTCACCTGCCGCACCCGCCGGGAGATGCTCTCCGGCAGGCTGGCGAGCACGGCCAGCGCGGCCTTGATCCCGGGATCGGCGGGATCGAACCGGTTGGTCTTCAGCTCCGGCAGCCGCAAGGTCACCGGATCCACCGCCCCCGCGGGATCCGCGGTGTCCGCGGCGTCCACCAGGTCCAGCACGACGCCGAACCGGTCCACGACCGTCGTCCTGCCGTTGATCGGCACCGCCACCAGCGGCATGCGCTCCACCACGGAGATCAGCAGCGTGCCCGGCCACTCGCGGTCCACGGTGACCGACTCGACCGCCCGCAGCGCGGCCACCCTGGCCCTGACGGCGTCGGTGTCCACCCCGACCAGCGGGGTGTCCGGCGGCACGGCGGCGGCGTGGCGGATCTGCTCGGCCGGGAGCCGCTGGTTGCCGATCACGGCCACCTCGCGTACTCCCAGGACCGGCGAGAGGAAAACCACCCATCCGGCCACCGCCACCACCCCGCCGGCCAGCAGGGTGGCGACAGCCGTACGCCATAGGACGTTCTTCCTCACCGCGGGCTCCCTATTAACGAGAAAACCGTCCCAGACAGCCGCCTAGCACCGACCAGACGACTCACCGCTGCGGCTGCCAGATCACGCCTTTCTCATTAACTATCGGGCGTGCAGCTCCGCGACGATGTGCGGGCCGAGCTCGGTGACGTCGCCGGCGCCCATGGTGAGCACGATGTCGCCCGGCCGGGCCCTGCCCGCCACCAGGGCGGGCACCGCGGACCTGTCCGGAGCATACGAGACCTGTGCGGAGGGGAGCGGGATCTGGCCCGCCACCAGCGCGCCGGAGACGCCGGGCTCGGGGTCCTCGCGCGCGCCGTAGACGTCCAGCACGATCGCCTCGTCGGCCAGGCCGAGGGCGGCGCCGAACTCGGCGGCGAAGAACCGGGTCCTGGAATACAGATGCGGCTGGAAGACGGCGATCACCCGGCCGCCCCCCGCCACCACGTCCCTGGCCGCGGCCAGGTCGGCGGCGAGCTCGGTCGGATGGTGGGCGTAGCTGTCGAAGACGCTGACCCCGTCCGCCTCGCCCTTGGCCTCGAACCGGCGCTTGGCCCCGGTGAAGGCCGCCAGGCCGTCCCTGACCTCCTCGAACGGCAGGCCGAGTTCGAGCGCAACGGCGATCACGGCGGCCGCGTTGAGCGCGTTGTGCCGCCCGGGCACCGACAGCCTGACCCGGCCGAGCCCGGCCACCTCGAACTCCACGCCGAGGCCCTTCGGGACCACCTCGGAGACCCGGACGTCCGCCTCGCCCTCGCCGTACGTGACGACCTTGAGGCCGCGCGACCGGGCGACGGGCGCCAGCTTGGCCGCGCCCGGGTCGTCGGCGCAGAGCACCAGGGTGGACCCGATCCGCTCGACGAACCGGTTGAAGCTGTCGTAGACCGCCTCGGGGTCGCCGTAGTTGTCCAGGTGGTCGGCCTCGACGTTGGTCACCACGGCGATCCGGGGGGCCAGCATCAGGAACGAGCCGTCGCTCTCGTCGGCCTCGGCCACGAAGACGTCCCCGGTGCCCTCGTCCGCGCCGAGCCCGGTGGTGACCAGCTGGCCGCCCACGCAGTACGACGGGTCCGCGCCACACTTCTGTAGCGCCACGGTGAGCATGGAGGTGGTCGTGGTCTTGCCGTGGGTGCCCGCGATCGCGATGCCGACCCGCCCGGTCATCACCGCCGCCAGCGCCGCCGCGCGCGGGATGATCCGCACGTTCTGCCGCAGCGCCTCCCCCAGCTCCGGGTTGGAGTCCCGGATGGCGGTGGACACCACGACCGTGTTCACGTCCCTGATGTGCGAGGCCGCGTGCCCGACGTGCACGGTCGCGCCCAGCTCGCGCAGCTCGGTGAGCATGTCCGAGCTGCGGGCGTCGCTGCCGGACACCGCCACCCCGCGCTTGAGCAGGATCCTGGCGATGCCCGACATGCCCGCCCCGCCGATGCCGATGAAGTGCACCCGGCCGAGCTCCTCGGCCGGCACCGGCTCAATCAGTTTCACCAAACTCATCGCGCTGCGATCTCCAGAACCTTGCGGGCGAGCGTCACGTCGGCGTCCTTGCGCCCCATCTGCAGGGCCGCCTCGCACATCACGGCCACCTTCTCCGGGTTGTGCAGCAGCGGCGCCAGCACCCTCATGATCCACTCGGGGGTGAGGTCGGCGTCCTCCACCATCAGCCCGCCGCCCGCCTGGACGATCGGCTGGGCGTTTAAGCGCTGCTCGCCGTTGCCGTGCGGCAGCGGGACGTAGGCCGCGGGCAGGCCCACGGCGGTCAGCTCGGCGCAGGTCATCGCGCCGCTCCGGCACAGCACCAGGTCGGCCGCCGCGTACGCCAGGTCCATGCGGTCCACATACGGCAGGATGACGTACTGCGGGTCGCCGGGCGGGGGCTCCTGCTCGACCGTGTTCTTCGGGCCGATCACGTGCAGCACCTGCACCCCGGCGGCGCGCAGCGCGGGCGCGGCGTCCAGCGCGGCCTTGTTGATCGAGCGCGCGCCCTGGGAGCCGCCGAACACCAGCAGCGTCGGCCGGTCCGACTCCAGGCCGAAGTAGGAGCGGGCCTTGTCGCCGAGCGAGAACCGGTCCATGTCCACCACCTGGCGGCGCAGCGGGATGCCGATGCACACCGCCCCCGGCAGCGCGGTGTCCGGATGGCCGGTGAACACGTGGTCGGTCAGCCGCGCGCCCAGCCGGTTGGCCAGGCCCGGCCGGGGATTGGCCTCGTGCACCACGATCGGGATGCCGCGGCGGCGCGCGGCCAGGTAGGCCGGTGTGGCCACGTAACCGCCGAACCCGACCAGGACGTCGGCGCCGACCTTGTCCAGGATGCCGGTGGCGGCGTTGATCGCCCCGGCCAGCCGGCCCGGCACCGCGAGCAGCTGCGGGGTGATCGCGCGGGGCAGCGGCACCGCGGGCACCAGCTGCAGGTCGTAACCCCGGGCCGGCACCAGCCGGGTCTCCAGGCCGCGATCGGTGCCGAGGCAGGTGATCCCGATCGTGGGGTCGATCTGACGAAGCGCGTCGGCCAGCGCGAGCGCCGGCTCGATATGGCCGGCCGTCCCGCCGCCGGCGAGGACCACCCTCATGTCTCTCCCTATGTGAAAGCCGCGTGTTTCAAGTCGCGGATTATGCCCGGAGGCCAAGCCAGCTTAGAGCCCGGGCCGCCGGTCCGGGCCCCCGCGCGGCCAACGCTTCGGCCGCGCCCGGCTCACGTTTCGCGAACGACAACAACATCCCAAGCGCGGCGAGCGTCGGCAACAGGGCGGATCCGCCGTACGAGACGAGCGGCAGCGGGATGCCCGTGATGGGCAGCACGCCGATGACCGCGCCGATGTTCACGATGGCCTGCCCCACGATCCAGGCCACCGCCGCCGCCGAGGCGAACCGTACGAACGGGTCGTTGACCCGGGCCGCGATGCGCAGGCCCGCGTAGCCGAGCAGGCCGAACAGGGCGATCACGACGAGCGTGCCCATCAGGCCGAGCTCCTCGCCCAGGATGGAGAAGATGAAGTCACTCTCCGCGTGCGGCACCCAGTCCCACTTCTGCCTGCTGCTCCCCAGGCCCAGGCCGAACCAGCCGCCGGAGCCCATCGCGATCTGCCCCTGGGCGGCCTGGTAACCGGAGCCCTGGGCGTTCTCCCAGGTGTTGAGCCAGCCGGTGATGCGCTCGGACCGGTAACCCTCTGAGATGATCATGAAGACGGTGGCCAGGGCGAGCACGCCGAGCAGGCCGGCGAACAGCCGTACCGGCGCGCCCACCACCCAGAGCAGGGCCAGGAAGATCATCATCAGCACCAGCGTGGTGCCCAGGTCGCGGCCCCACATGACCAGCACGGCCAGGATGGCCACGCCGGGCATCAGCGGGATCAGCAGGTTGCGCCACTCCATCAGGCGACCGCGCGCGTGCCGGGCCAGGATGTCGGCCCCCCACAGCACCAGGGCCAGCTTGGCCGGCTCCGACGGCTGGATGGTGAGGCTGCCGATGTAGATCCAGCGCTGCGCGCCCAGCTCGGTGGAGCCGATGAAGATCACCATCACCAGGCCGATGATGGACAGCGCCAGCAGCGGGTATCCGGCTAGCCGGAAAAAACGCTGCGGCACCTTCGAGCAGGCGTACATGAGCGGGATGCCCAGCGCGACCGAGAGCGACTGCTTCAGGAACCAGTAGAACGGGTCGCCCTTGACCTGCAGCGCCTCGATGCTGGAGGCCGACAGCACCATCATCAGGCCGAGCGCGAGCAGCAGCGCGCTGCAGCCCAGGACCAGGTAGTAGGAGGTGAGCGGGCGGCTCAGCAGCTCGCGCAGCAGCGCCAGCTGGATCCTGCTCCAGCTGGGACGGCGCCGCTCCCCCTCGGTGGCGGCCCCATTGGCGGCCCCATTGGCGGCCCCTGTGGCGGCCGTCACCGCTCGACCAGACCGGTCAGGCCGGTCAGATTGCGGACGGCTCGCGCGAAGGCCTCCCCTCGCGCGCCGTAGCCGGGGAACATGTCCAGGGAGGCCCCGGCGGGGGCCAGCAACACGGTGTCCCCCGGGGAGGCGAGCCTGGCGGCTGCGGTGACGACACGATCCATCACCCCAGTGTCGTCCCCGGCCACCTCAAGCACGGGGACATTCGCCGCGTGTCGCGCCAATGCCTCCGCGATCCGTTCCCGGTCCACGCCCAGCAGCACCGCGCCGCGCAGCCGGGGCGCGGCCCGCCGGACCAGATCCTCCACGTCCGCGCCCTTCAGCTGGCCGCCGGCGATCCAGACGATCGACGGGTAGGCCGCCAGCGAGGCCGCCGCCGCGTGCGGGTTGGTGGCCTTGGAGTCGTCCACGTAGTCGACCTCGCCGACCCTGGCCACGTGGGCGATCCGGTGCGGGTCGGGGCGGAAGTCCGCCAAGCCTTGCCGTACGGCGCTGGCGGGCACCCCGTGGGACCGTGCCAACGCGGCGGCGGCCAGCGCGTTGGCCACATTGTGCGGCGCGAACGGGTGCACGTCCGACAGCGCGGCCAGCTCCTCCGCCGACCGCATCGGATCCCCCGTGAACGCCCGGTCGACGAGCAGATCCTCCACCACGCCCAGCTGCCCGGGCCGGGGCACCCCCAGCGTCCACCCCACGGAGCGATCCCGGTACGGCTCCGCCAGCCGCGTGGCCCACGGATCGTCGGCGTTGTAGATCACCCGCTCCGCCTTCGCGAAGATCCGCGCCTTGGCCCGCGCGTACTCCTCCAGCGAGCCGTGCCAGTCGATGTGGTCGGGCGCCACGTTCAGGACGGCCGCCGCCTTCGGGGCCGGGCTGGCCGACCAGTGCAGCTGGAAGCTGGACAGCTCGACGGCGAGCACGGTGGTCTCCCCCGGGTCGAGCACCGCGTCCACGATCGGGACGCCCACGTTGCCGACGGCGAGCGCGCGCTCCCCGGCGGCGGCCAGCATCGAGGTGAGCATGCGGACCGCGGTGGTCTTGCCGTTGGTGCCGGTCAGCGCCAGCCAGGGCGCCGCGCCCTCGTGCCGCAGCCGCCAGGCCAGCTCGACCTCGCCGATGACCTCGATCCCGGCCGAGGCGGCGGCCCGCAGCAGCGGATGGTCCGGCTTCCAGCCCGGCGAGGTGACCACCAGCTCGGTTTTGGCGGGCAGGTCCTGCTCGCCGAACCTGACCTCCACCCCGAGCTCGGACAGGATCTCCGGGATCGGGCGCTCGCGCTGCTCCAGCACGACCACCCGCTCCCCGCCCCTGGCCAGGCCGCGCGCGGCGGCGGTGCCGGAAAGACCGAGCCCGGCCACGACGACGCAGCTCCTCACAGTTTCGGCATCCATTCCACGTAGAACAGGCCGAGACCGGCGGACGCGCTGAGCGCGGCGATCAGCCAGAACCGGACCACGATCGTGGTCTCCGCCCAGCCCTTCAGCTCGAAGTGGTGCTGGAGCGGGGCCATCCGGAAGATGCGTCTCCTGGTCATCTTGAAGAAGCCCACCTGGATGATCACCGAGGAGGTGATCACCACGCACAGGCCGGCCAGGATGAGCAGCAGCAGCTGGGTCCTGGTGGTGATGGCCAGACCGGCCAGCACCCCGCCCAGGGCCAGCGAGCCGGTGTCGCCCATGAAGATCTTCGCGGGCGGGGCGTTCCACCACAGGAAGCCCACCAGCGCGCCCAGCACCGCCGCCGCCACCACCGCCAGGTCCAGCGGATCCCGCACGATGTAGCAGTTCGGCCCGAGGATCGCGGTGGTGCAGCTGTTGCGCAGCTGCCAGTTGCCGATCAGCACGTACGAGGCGAGCACGATCCCGGTCGCCCCGGAGGCGAGCCCGTCCAGGCCGTCGGTGAGGTTCACCGCGTTGGAGAACCCGACGATCATGATCAGCACCCAGATGGTGAACCCGATCAGGCCGATGGAGGGCCCGAAGTCGCGCAGGAACGACAGCCGGGTCTCGGCCGGGGTGATCGAGTAGGCGTTCGGGAACTGCACCACCAGCACCGCGAAGACGGCGCCCACGACCAGCTGCCCGAGCGCCTTCGCGCCGCTGCGCAGGCCCAGGCTGCGCTGCTTGTAGATCTTGATGAAGTCGTCCAGGAAGCCGACCATGCCCAGGCCGGTCATCAGGAACAGCACCAGCAGCGCCGAGGCGGTGGGCGGGGCCGGATCGGCCGACAGCAGCGTGGCCAGGTGGGCCGCCCCGTAGCCGAGCAGGGCCGCGATGACGATCACGGTGCCGCCCATGGTGGGGGTGCCGCGCTTGTCGTGGTGGCCGGACGGCCCCTCCTCGCGGATGTTCTGGCCGTAGCCGCGGCGGGCGAACAGCCGGATCGCCAGCGGCGTGCCGAGCATGGACAGCACCAGGCCGACCGCGGCGGCGACGAGGATGTCCCTCACCGGGCGTCACCCCCTATCAGCCGTTCCGCCACCCGTTCCAGACCGGCGGCCCGGGGACCCTTGATCAGCACCACGTCGCCGGGGCGGAGCCGCTCGGCGAGTTCTGCGGCGGCGGCCGCCACGTCGGGCGCGTGGATCGCGTCCGGGGCTCCTGCCATGATCTCGCCGGCGTTCTCGCCCACCACGAGCAGACCGGCCAGGCCCGCGCCCGCGGCCAGGCGGCCGACGCCCTCGTTCAGTTCCGGTCCGTCCTCGCCCAGCTCGCGCAGCGCGGCCACGACGGCGAATGTGCGCCGCCCGGCGGCCATCGCGTCCAGCGCCGCGAAGGCGGCCCGCATCGAGTCCGGATTGGCGTTGTACGCGTCGTTGATCACGGTGACGCCGTCGGCCCGGTCGGTGACCTCCATCCGCCAGCGGCTGCGCGGCTCGGCCTGCGACAGCTCGTCGGCGATGGTGGCCACCGGCAGGCCCAGCTCGTAGGCGGCGGCCGCGGCGGCCAGGGCGTTGGCGACGGCGTGCGCGCCGTACAGCCGGAGCCGGACCGGGGCCGCGCCGGTCGGGGTGCGCAGCGTGAACGCGGCCCGCCCCCGCTCGTCGAGCCGCTCGTCCAGGGCCCTGATGTGCGCCCCGGCGCCGCGCCCGAACCAGGTCACCCTGGCCTCGGTGCGCTCGGCCATGCCCGCCACCAGCGGGTCGTCGCCGTTCAGCACGGCCACGCCGTCCTTCGGCAGCGCCTCCACCAGCTCGCCCTTGGCCCTGGCGATCACGTCCTTGCCGCCGAACACGCCCAGGTGCGCGGTGCCCACGTTGAGCACCACCCCGATCCTGGGCGGCGCGATCCCGGCCAGATAGGCGATGTGCCCGAGATCGCGGGCGCTCAGCTCCAGCACCAGATACCGGGTCTCCGCGTCGGCCTTGAGCACGGTCAGCGGATGCCCGATCTCGTTGTTGTACGACCCGACGGGCGAGACCGTGGGCCCGATCCGCGCGGTCAGCCGGGCCAGCAGATCCTTGGTCGAGGTCTTGCCGGCCGACCCGGTCACCCCGACCACGGTCAGCGCGGGCAGCTCCGCCACCACGGCCCTGGCCAGCTCGGCCAGCGCGCCCACCACATCGCCCACGATCACGGCAGGCGCCTCCACCGGGCGCGCGGCCAGCACGGCCACCGCCCCGGATTCGCAGGCCTGGACCGCGTAGTCGTGCCCGTCCACCCGCTCGCCCTTGAGCGCGACGAACAGCGACCCCGGCTCGGCGGCCCGGGAGTCGATCACGACCGGCCCCCGCACCACGGCCCGGGGGTCGGTCAGGCCCATCAGGGCGCCCGCGGTGATCTCTGCGACCCGGCCCAAAGGCAACGGGATCATGCGTTCCTCCTGCGAATGGCGGCGGCGACCACCTGGCGGTCGTCGAATGGCACGACCTCGCCTGCGACATACTGGCCCTGCTCGTGGCCCTTGCCGGCCACAACTACCACATCTCCCGCGCGGGCACGGGAGATCGCCAGCTCGATGGCCTCGGCCCGGTCCGGCTCCACGATCACGCGGGCCCGCTCCGGCGGCGGCACCTCCAGCGCCCCGTCCATCATGGCGGAGAGAATAGCCAGCGGGTCCTCACTGCGCGGGTTGTCGCTGGTGAAGATGGCCACATCGGCGAGCCGGGCGGCGGCCTCGCCCATCAGCGGGCGTTTGCCCCGGTCCCGGTCGCCGCCGCAGCCGAGCACGATGGTCAGCGTGCCCTCGGTGACCTCGCGGAGCGAGCGCAGCACCGACTCGACCGCGCCGGGCTTGTGGGCGTAGTCGACGATCGCCTCGAACCCGTCGGGGGACGGCACCCGCTCCATCCGGCCCGGCACCCCGGCGAACCCGCTCACCCCCGCCACCGCGGTCTGCAGCGGCACGCCGGTCTCGACCAGCGCGACCAGCACGCCCAGCGCGTTGGCCACGTTGAAGGGCCCGGGCAGGGCGACCGACACGTCGGCCTCGATGCCGCCGGGGCCGACCACCCGGAAGGCGCTGCCGTCCGAGCCGAGGCGCACGTCCACGGCCCGCCACTCGGCCTCGGGGCCCCCGGCCGGCGAGAACGTGGTGATCGGGATCTTGGCGAACCCGGCCAGCTCCAGGCCGTGCGGGTCGTCGGTGTTGATCACGCCGAGCCGGGCGAACTCCGGGGTGAACAGCCGCGCCTTGGTGGCGAAGTAGTCGTCGAAGTCCCGGTGGAAGTCCAGGTGATCCTGGGACAGATTCGTAAATATCGCGACATCGTAGAAGATGCCGTCGACGCGGCCCAGCGCCAGCGCGTGGCTGGAGACCTCCATCGCGGCGGCGGTGACCCCCTGCTCGCGCATCAGCGCGAACAGGCCCTGCAGATCGCTCGCCTCCGGCGTGGTCAGCTCGGGCGTGATCCGGATGTCCCCGGCGTGGATCTCCACCCCGCCGACCAGGCCGGTCCGGTGCCCGGCGGCGGCCAGGCCCGCCTCCAGCAGGAACGTGGAGGTGGACTTGCCGCTGGTCCCGGTCACCCCGATGACCAGGATGTCGGTGGCGGGCTGGCCGTACACCCAGGCGGCGACCTGGCCGAGCAGGGCGCGCGGATCCGGCAGCACGAGCACCGGCAGGCCGGTGGCGGCGGCCTCGTCCCGGCCGGCGTCGTCGGTGAGGATGGCCACCGCGCCCGCCGAGCAGGCCGCGGCCGAGAACGCGGCGCCGTGCGCCGCCTTGCCGGGCAGCGCCACGTAGAGGTCGCCGCGCTGGACCCGCCGGGAGTCGATGGTGACGCCGGTGAGCACGCCGCGGGCCACCCGGCCGGAAGCGGACGGCGCGCCGAGCAGGGTGGCCAGCCCGGAGAGCGGGCGGGCCGACGTGGAGGACGGACGCATCGGGTGATCCACGGGATGGCCCGTGGGATGCGCTGCGGGCTGGTTCACGGCGAGAGCGTATCGTTCCCGGTCACGGCAGAGCGCTCGTCGAGCCGGTAGGCGGGATTTTCTTGGTCTTCAACGCGAATGTCATGACGTCCTTGAACACGGGCGCGGCGATCGTCCCGCCGTAGTGGTCCTTCTTCGGGTCCTGGATCACGGCCAGCGCCAGCAACCGGGGGGCCTCCGCCGGGGTGAAGCCGACGAAGGTGGCCGTGTAGCCACAGTAGCCCCCGCATTTCTGGTCATACCGCATTGCCGTGCCGGTTTTGCCCGCGACTCGGTACCCGTCGATGGCGGCGGCGTTGCCGGTGCCGTCCGTGCCGGAGACCGCGCCCTCCAGCATCGCGGTGAGCTGCTTGGCGGTCAGGTCGCTGATCACCCGGGTGGACTTGCCGAGGGGGGCCGGGGTCAGCCGGTCGTGCTGGTCGGTGGTGCCGGCCACGACCGTGGGGGCGATCCTGACGCCGCCGTTGGCGATGGCCTGGTAGACGCTGGCCATCTGGAGGGCGGTGACCGAGATGCCCTGGCCGTACATGATGGTGCAGCGCTGGCTGCCGCTCCAGTCCTGCCACTTGGGCAGCAGGCCGGCCTCCTCGCCCGGGAGGGCGCCGCCGCTCTTGGCGCCGAAGCCGAACGACCGGAACATGTCGTACAGGCGCTGGTTGGTGATTTTCTGCCCGGCCAGAATGGTGCCCACGTTGCTGGATTCGCCGAGGATCTCCGCGTAGGTCATCTGCTCGGTCGGGTGCGGGTGGGCGTCGCGCAGCGTGCGGTCGGCGCACTGGATGTGGTCCGGCACGGTGAAGATCGTCTGCGGGGCGACCACCCCGGCCTCCAGCGCCGCGGCGGCGGTGATGACCTTGTTGGTGCTGCCCGGCTCGAACACCTCCGCGGCGGCTCGGTTGCCGCGCTGCTCGGCCGGGACCTTCTGCCAGCTGCGCAGGTCCACCTCGGGGGCGTTGGCCATCGCGATGATCTGCCCGGTCCTGGTGTCCATCACGATCACGCTGCCGCTGCGCGCGCCGGTCGCCTTCACCTGCTTGGCGATGGCCTGCTGGGCGGCCCACTGGATGTAGCGGTCGATGGTGAGGCGCAGCTCGCGGCCCGGCACGGGGGCGACCCTGGTGCTGCGGGTCATCGGGATGCGCTGGCCGTCACGGCCGATCTCGATGCTCTGCTGGCCGTCCTGGCCGGACAGCAGCTTGTTGTGCGCCTGCTCCAGGCCCTCCAGGCCGAAACCCTCGTCGCCGACGAAACCGACCAGGCCGCCGGCCAGCGAACCGCCCGGGTAGAGCCGCCGGTAGGTGGCCTTGGAGCCGACCCCGCGGAAGCCGAGGCCCATGATCTTGCGGGCCCGGAGCGGGTCCACGTCCTTGGCCACCACCAGGTAGCGCTTGTCGGCCTGGGCCAGCTTGGCGGCGATCTCCTCCTTGGGCCGGCCCAGCTCGGCGGCGAGCGTGGTCGCGATCAGGTCCCGCTGCTCGAGCCTGACCTCGTACGGGTCGAGGTAGATCTCCCGGGCGTCGGAGGTGAGCGCCAGCTCGTAGCCGTTCACGTCGGTGATCGGCCCGCGCCTGGCCGGCAGCGTCTCCGGCTGCACCCGCTGCTGGGCCGCCTTGGCCTGGAACGACTTGGAGTCCAGGCCCTGCAGCTGAACCAGCCGCCCGGCGAACAGGGACAGCACGAACGCCATCACCACCAGCGCGACGTTGATCCGCCGGGACGGATCGCCCAGGCGCAGCATGGCGGGCGGGCGCGGGGGGCGCGCGGGCGGGCGCGGCGGCGCCCCGGCCCGTCCCCGGCCCGGCCCGATCGGCGCGGTACGCCCCTGAGCGTCGCGCCCCTGCGCATCCCGGCCCCGGACGTCCCGGCCCTGGGCCAGCCTGTCCTGCGCTGTCCTGCCCTGGGCTGTCTTGCTCTGGGCTGCCTTGTTCTGCGGGTCCTTGTTCTGGCCGTCCTTGCGCTGGGCGGGGTTCTGGGGCGGATTCTGGGCAGGGCGAGGCTGCCCCGCGGCGGGCCGGGGCTCGCGTGGGAGCCCCGGGCGCGGCTGGGGCGGCAGGGGCGGCCTTGGGCGGCCAGAACCGCCGGGAGTGCGGCGAACGCCTCCGGAACCGCCACGGGGACCGCCCGGGGAGCCGCCTCCCGGGCCGCCGCGGCCGGCGCTGGGCGGCCGGCCGCCGCCGTCTTTCACCGGACCGCGCCCTCCGTCGTGGCGGCGGGCCGCGACGCCGCGGACTCGTCGCCGGGCTCGGCGACGCGCTCGCCCAGGCTGGCCGGGTGCAGCCCCTCGCCGACGAACTCCGGCGCCGAGTCGTCCGGCCGCAGGCCGAGGCCGTCCGCCTGCTCGGCCAGGCCGGAGGGCTGCTGCGCGTCGCGGATGCGGCCCTCCTCCTGGTTGGCCTGCTGGTGCAGCTGCTCGGTGACCCGGCGCAGCTCGTTGTACTTGAAGGAGTCCTGGGCGAGCACGGTGTTCAGCAGCAGCAGGCTCACCAGGCCGCCGCCGAGCAGCCCGACCACGAGCAGCACGAACGGCGCCCTCGGCGGCCGCCGGTCACCCGGCCGCGCCGCCATCGGCTTCGGCACGGGCTTGGCCGCCACGGGCTCCTGCCGCTTCGGCTGGGCCTTCAGCCGGGGCTGCGGCGCCTTGGGGGTCGCCTGCGGCTTCGCCGGTTGCGGCGCCTTGGGCTCCGGCTTGGGCGCTTGCTTTGGCACCGGGTTGGGCACCTGCGCGGGTGCCTGCTTCGGCAGCGGCTTGGGCGCCTGCTTGGGCGCGGGCACCATCCGCCCCGGCACCCGTGCCCTGGTCCGGACGTCGGTGCCGGCACGCCTGTTGTCCTGGTCGGTCGTCATCCCTGGCGGATCCTCTCTGCCGCCCGCATCCGGGCCGAGGCCGCCCGCGGGTTGCGGGCCACCTCGTGGTCGTCCGGGAGCTCTGCTCCCCTCGTCAGGAGGCGGAACCGAGGCTGGTGGGCCTCCAGCGGGACCGGCAGCCCGGGTGGGCCGGTGTCCCTGGTCCGCGCCGTGAGCACCTGCTTCGTGAGCCGGTCCTCCAAGGAGTGGTAGGCGAGCACGACCACGCGCCCGCCGACGGCCAGCGCGTCGAGCGCGGCCGGCAGCGCCGTCTCCAGCGCCGACAGCTCCGCGTTCACCTCGATGCGCAATGCCTGAAAAGTTCGTTTTGCGGGGTTTCCCCCGGTGCGCCGGGTGGCCGCGGGGATCGCCTGCCTGACCAGGTCGGCGAGCCGCTTGGTCGAGGTGATCGGCGCCTTGGCCCGCTCCTTGACGATCAGCCCGGTCACCCGGGAGGCGAAGCGCTCCTCGCCGTAGTCGCGCAGGATCCGGGTGAGCTCCCCCGGCGGGTACGTGTTCACCACTTTTTCCGCGGTAAGATCTTGCTCCCGATCCATCCGCATATCCAGCGGGGCGTCGTACGAGTAGGCGAACCCGCGCTCGGCCTCGTCCAGCTGGGGCGAGGACACGCCCAGGTCGAAGAGCACCCCGTTGACGACCGGGCGGCCGAGATCGGCCAGCACCCCGGCCAGCTCGTCGGAGACCGCGCGCACGATCGTGACACGCTCCGCGAACGGCGCCAGCCGCGCGGTGGAGCGCTCGATGGCGACGGGATCGCGGTCGATGCCGACCAGGTGCAGCGCCGGGTGGGCGGCGAGCAGCGCCTCGGCGTGCCCGCCGAGCCCGAGGTTGGCGTCGACGACGACCGCGTCCGGCCCGGTCAGCGCCGGAGCCAGCAGTTCCAGCACACGATCCAGCAGGACCGGGACGTGACCCCCCGGCTGCTGACGCTCCTCAGACATCGTTCAACCCCCAACGGACTGCCGCTTCTAGGCTCGCGGATACGCGGCGCACACCCTCGATGATCTAGTCCCCACCCTGGATCGGCCCCAGGCGGGGAGCCGACCCGTCCGGCCAGGTCCCCATCCGCAGACCGTTGCTCGCGACACCTGACACCGGGGAAGGTGCATCAGCTGCCGGCTGGGTGCGGGTGGAGACCTCGCCGAACGTCACCGACGGGTCACAATAAGATCAGTACGGCCGATGGTGTGGTCAATCGGTTTTGTCCCGATAACCCACCAGGGGACGGCTGATCGCCGGTTACAGGACTCCGGGCAACACCTCCTCCGACAGATCGGCGAACGCCGGCTCCTGTTCGGCCAGGTAGGTCTCCCAGGCTCGGGCGTCCCAGATCTCCAGACGGGTGTTGGCTCCGATGACGACGCAGTCGCGTTCCAGTCCCGCGTACTGCCTGAGGCTCGGGGGGATGGTGATCCGCCCCTGCTTGTCGGGCGTTTCGTCGGAGGCGCTGGCGAAGAAGACGCGGCTGTAGTCGCGGACGGCCTTGGCTGTCACCGGCGCGGTGCGCAAAGCCTCAGTGAGCCGCTGGAACTCCTCTACGGGGAAGACGTAGAGGCAGCGCTCCTGGCCTTTGGTGATCACAAGACCCTCCGCCAGCTCCTCGCGATACTTCGCCGGCAGGAACAGTCGTCCTTTGTCGTCGAGGCGCGGCTGATGGGTGCCGAGGAACACCGGCCCCACCTCCCGTACCTTGCGGAACACCTAGCTCTGCAGCCACGGCCCTCCACTGGGCTCCACCATACTCCACTTCTCCCCACCGTCAACTGATTCAAACGGTATGGAGACGGTGTTAAATTCGCGTTTTCGCAGGTCAGAGAGGGTGGAGCAAAGTGGGGCGGGGCGCGGCCACGTGCCCCGTGTTTGGGCGTGTCGCGGGCGCTACTTGACACGAAAACCCCGATCGTGGGGCTTCCCGGCGGGTCCGGGTGGAGCGGAATGGAGGGGATCAAGGCCGCTACCAGCAATGGATCGCCCGATGTCACGGAATACGGACATCCGTACCACCCGATCGAGAAGCAAGTTCACGACACTGTGGGCAGTTCACGGTTGTTTCGATTCACGGTTGATCCTGCACAAAGTCGCCCGGGAACCCGTCGCGGCATAGTGTCGGTACACACAATGGATAAGGAATGGCAAACCCCCAGTAATACGGCACGCCTCTGGAGGCCTGGTGGCAGTAACACACGGCGCCGACACCGATGTCGACGCGGAACGGCTTGAGGATCTGGTGGAGGTCGCGCACCGGATCCGCACCGCGATCGAATCGGTGATCGAGGGCAAGAGCGACGTTGTCCGGCTCACCTTGACAGTTCTGCTCGCGGAGGGCCACCTCCTGATCGAAGACGTGCCGGGGGTCGGCAAGACGATGCTGGCCAAGGCGCTGGCACGATCCATCGACTGTCCCGTCCGGCGCGTGCAGTTCACCCCCGACCTGCTGCCCAGCGACATCACCGGCGTCAGCGCGTACAACCAGCAGACCCGGGAGTTCGAGTTCAAGCCGGGCCCGGTGTTCGCCAACATCGTGGTCGGGGATGAGATCAACCGGGCCTCCCCGAAGACCCAGTCCGCGTTGCTGGAGTGCATGGAGGAGCACCAGGTGACCGTGGACGGCGTGACGTACACGCTGGAGTCGCCCTTCATGGTCATCGCCACCCAGAACCCGATCGAGATGGAGGGGACCTATCCGCTGCCGGAGGCACAGCGGGACAGGTTCACCGTGAAGATCGCGATGGGTTACCCGGAACCGGCCGCCGAGCTGGAGATGCTCGACGTGCACGGCGCGCCGCAGCCGCTGGGCAAGCTGGACCCGGTGGCCAGCACCGCCGAGGTGCAGGCCCTGATCCGGGCCGTCCGCGCGGTCTACGTCTCGCAGTCGGTCAAGAAGTACGCGATCGACCTGGTCGACGCCACCCGCCACTCGCCCGACCTGCGCCTGGGCGCCTCCCCCCGGGCCACCCTGCACCTGGTCCGGGCGGCCCGCGCGCACGCCGCGCTGTCGGGCCGGGACTACGTCATCCCCGACGACCTGCAGGAGCTCGCCGTCCCCGTGCTCGCGCACCGGCTGCTGCCCAGCCTGGAGGCCCAGGGCCAGCGCCGTCACCCCGAGCAGGTGATGACCGAGCTGGTCCGGCGCGTCCCGGTGCCGGACAGCAAATGACCGGGTTCAAGGCGCTCACCTCCCGCGGCCGCTCGTTCCTGGCCTCGGGTTTCGCGGCCCTGCTGTGCGCCTTCTTCCTGGGCGAGCACGATCTGCTCCGGGTGGCCGTCCTCATCGCCGCGCTGCCGCTGCTGGCCGCGATGGTGGTGGCCAGGACCCGATACCGGCTGAGCTGCGCCCGCCGGCTGGACCCGGCCAGGGTCGAGGCGGGCAGCGACAGCACGGTGACGCTCCGCCTGGAGAACGTCACCCGGCTGCCCACCGGCCTGCTCCTGATCGAGGACACCCTGCAGTACGCGCTGGGCACCCGCCCCCGCTTCGTGCTGGACCGGGTGGAGGCCAAGGGCGTCCGCGAGATCGACTACAAGGTCCGCTCCGATCTGCGCGGCCGGTTCACCATCGGCCCGCTGGCGATCCGGATCACCGACCCGTTCGGCCTGGTCGAGCTGGCCAGGACGTTCACCGTGACCGACTCGCTGGTGGTCACCCCGCAGGTGATCCCGCTGCCGCCGGTGCGCCTGTCCGGGGAGTGGACCGGCGGCGGCGACAGCCGTACCCGGTCGGTGGCCTCGGCCGGGGACGACGACGTGGCGCCGCGCGAGTACCGCCAGGGCGACGACCTGCGCCGGGTGCACTGGCGCTCCACCGCCAGGTACGGCGAGCTGATGGTGCGCCGGGAGGAGCAGCAGTGGCAGAGCCGCGGCGCCCTGCTGCTGGACACCCGCCGCCCCGCCCACCGCGGCGACGGGCCGCGCTCCTCGTTCGAGGTGGCCGTCTCGGCCGCCGCGTCCATCGGCGTGCACCTGGCCCACGAGGGTCTCGGCCTGCGTCTGGTCACCGACCAGGGGCCGCAGCACCTCACCGACAAGGGCGTCTCCTGGTCGCTGCTCGACACCCTCGCGGTGGTGCGGCAGAGCCAGTCCCGCAGCCTGGAGCAGGGCGTCGCGGCGCTGCGCCAGGGCGGCGGCGACGGCCTGATCGTGGCCGTGCTGGGCGCGATCGACCCCGAGGAGGCGCAGGCGCTGGCCCGGCTCAGGCACGGGCACATGACCGGCGTCGCCGTCATGCTGGACGTGGCGAGCTGGGAGCAGTCCCGCGCGGCAGACGAGCGGTTCGAGCAGGCGCAGGCCGTGCTCACCGGAACGGGCTGGCGGGTGCTGCGGCTGCCCGCGGGGACGTCGCTGGCCGCGGTCTGGCCGGACGCGGCATACTCCAGGAGCGCGGCGTGATGAGGCTGCCGATCTCGGCGGGGCTGGCCACCGGAGCCGTATCGCTCACCCTCTACCCGCTGTTCGCCGACGGCGCCTGGTTCTGGACCAGCCTGGGCATGCTGATCGTCACCACCCTGGTGGCCACCCTGATCACCCGCCTGGCGCTCCCGGGCTGGCTGGCCCCCGTGGGCATGCTCGGTGGCATGTGGCTCTTCCTGACCGCGGTGTACGCCAGGGACGACGCCTGGCTGGCGTTCATCCCCACCAAGGACTCCGTACTGGCCCTGGCCGAACTGCTGGTGGAGGGCTTCGACGACATCCAGCAGTACGCGGCCCCGGTGCCCGCCAACCCCGGCATCAGCCTGCTCACCGCGGGCGGGGCCGGCCTGATCGCGATCCTGGTGGACCTGTTCGCGGTGCGGGTGCGCCGGGCGGCCCTGGCCGGGCTGCCGCTGCTGGCCCTGTTCACCGTGCCCGCCGCCGTGCTGAACGAGCCGATCGGCTGGCCGGCGTTCGTGATCGGCGCGCTCGGGTACGTCGGGCTGCTGGTCGCCGACGGGCGGGAGCGGGTCAGCCACTGGGGCCGGGCCGTGCTGGTGCGCCGGTCCAGGACCACGACCACCGCCGACGCCGGGCGGCTGGCCCTGTCGGGCAAGCGGGTCGGCGTGACCGCGATCGCGCTGTCGATCGCCATCCCCGCGCTGATCCCGACGCTGACCCCGGACCCGCTCTTCGGCTTCGGCGTCGGCAACGGCCTGGGCGACGGCGGCAACAACGTCGGCATCCCGGACGCGGTGGCCAAGCTCAGCGGGCAGCTCACCCAGCCGGTGAACGCCACCGTGATGAGCTACACCTCGGCCGACGACACCCCGCGCTACCTGCGCATCTACTCGCTGGACGTGTTCGACGGGCGGCAGTTCAAGCCGAGTTCGCTGAAGGGGCGCCCGGAGGACAAGGTGGACGAGGGGCCGATGCCGCCGGTGCCGGGCCTGTCCCCGGGCACGCCGACCACCAGGACCTCCACCACCATCCAGATCAGCGACGAGATCGAGGAGCTGCGGTTCCTGCCGTTGCCGTACCCGGCCACCCAGGTGGCGGTGGACGGCGACTGGCGGGCGGACCGGAGCACGCTGATGGTCTTCTCCACCCGGGACGAGGCGGCCGGTCTGGAGTACGAGGTGACCGGCATGGACCTGCGGCCCACGTTCGTCGCGTTGGACCAGGCGCCGGTGGCGCCGGTGGAGGTGCAGTCCCGCTTCCTGGCGCTGCCGCGCGGGCTCGACCCCCGGATCATGGATCTGGCGCTGGAGGTGACCGACGGGGCGCCCTCGCAGTACCAGCAGGCGGTGAAGCTGCAGGAGTGGTTCACCAAGACCGGGCAGTTCGCCTACAGCCTGACCACCCGGGGCTCGGGGAACGAGGCGCTGGCCGAGTTCCTGCTGAACAGCAGGACCGGCTACTGCGAGCAGTTCGCCAGCGCGATGGCCGTGATGGCCCGGCTGCTGGGCATCCCGGCCCGGGTCTCGATCGGCTACACCGGCGGTTCGAAGATCGACGGCCGCTGGGTGGTGCGCACCCATGACGCGCACGCCTGGCCCGAGCTCTACTTCGAGGGCGCGGGCTGGCTCAGGTTCGAGCCGACCCCGGCGGGCGGCGGCGGGCAGGCGACCGCCCGGGTGCCGCAGTACTCGCTGCCGGTGACCCCGACGGCCAGCCCGACGGCGGGGGCCTCGGCCAACCCGACGACGGGGGCGACCGGCCCGACCGGCCCGGACTCCGAGGCCGCCAGGAACATCCGCGAGCTGGAGGACCCGTTCGCCGGCACGTCGGGACCTGTGGTCGAGCCGGGCCTGCCGCTCCTCGTGAAGATCCTCATCGGGGTGGGCGTGGCGCTGCTGCTGTCCCTCATCCCGGCGCTGATGCGGCTGATCCTGTGGCTGTGGCGGCGGCGGATCGTGAACCGGGCGGCGGGATTCGGGTCCATCGAATCGAGCACACGAGAAGAACCGGAATCGGACGGGTGGACCCGTGACGAGATCGGCTCCGTGGCCGATCCGGACGATCGTCCGGTCGTGGATCCGGCCAGGTTCACCGTGCTGCGCTCATGGCCGCGCCTTCGGCGCGGCGGGTTCGGCCGCCTTCAGCCTGCGTCTTCCCTCGTCTCTCCGGTCGCTACGCTCCCTGCGTTCCTCAGTCCAGACACAGGCGCGGCCGAACGGGCGGTGGAGGCGGCCTGGGCCGAGCTCTGCGACACGCTGACCGACCTGGGCATGGCCCGGCAGACCAGCGAGACCCCGCGGGCGCTCGGGCGCCGCCTCACCGAGCGGTACGAGCTGGACCGGGAGGCCGCGGCGGCCATCGTCAGGATCTCCTCGGCCGAGGAGCGGCTGCGGTACGCCCGGGTCCCGGCGGTCGCGGGCCCGCTGGTCAGCGACCTCCAGACGGCCAGGAGCGCGCTGGCGGCCACCGTCTCCTGGCAGCGCAGGATCGGCGCCCTGCTGACGCCCGTGTCGGCGTTGCTGCGGCTCAAGGCGATCGGCGAGGGGCTGCTGGACGGGTTCGACCGGCTGGAGGGAATCGGCTGGCGGCCCCGCCGGAAGGCGCGCGCGGGGAAGATCACTCGTACGGAGAAGGCCGAGCCCACAGCGGAACGCCCGCTGGCCGGGACCCGGCGCTAAGTTCGACCTAGTCGATATCTAGTTCGATAAGGTCCGGGGGTTTCGAACCCCCGGGCCTTTCGTTATCTCTCGTCGTTACGACGGCGCCAGCGCTCTTCCATGCGCTCCATGAAGCCCGGCCGGCGGCCGCCACGGTGACCGCCCTGGGGAGGAGCGGCCGGGGACGTGGTCTCTCCGCCGAAACCGTTCATGCGTTTCCAGCTGGACAGACCCCACAGACAGGTCGCGAGCATGACCACGAAGCCGGCGACGCCGAGCCAGATAGTGTTCGACACGACGCCGACCATCAACAGGACGACCCCGAGCGTGAAGCCAATGGAGGCTTTCACCAGGCGGCGCTTGTAATGGCTGCGTGGATCACTGATCCGGACGGTATTAGCCCACTTCGGGTCCTCGGCGTAGAGCGCCTGCTCGATCTGGTCGAGCAAGCGCTGCTCGTGCTCAGACAGCGGCACGGCGCCTCCCAAGGACAGCCCCACTACGGGGAAGACGGCAACGGACGACACGGGGTGTCCGAACCCTGCGGTCGGTTATCCCCAGAATACGAGTCTGTAGACGTAGACGAAAGAAAACGGTCACAACGTCCACAAGCGCGGTACAAACCGGAGGTGACGTCATAGATCCATTGGACCAAACGGTCGGCGAACAAGCGATGCCGGTCGCACCGCATCCGGACCGAAACGCTGGATCGCTTTGTCCATCGCCTGTTCCGCCTCCCGCCAGCCGGTCTCTCTCTCACCGAGGCCCAGTTGCCTGGTCGCGGTGCCCGCCGGTCGGAGATTCTCCATCCGGACTCCCACCAGCCGCAGCCGAATCCGCTGCAGGCCCGCGGCCCGGTAGAGGTCGCAGGCGGTGGCGTGGATCTCCTTGGCCACGTCGGTGGCCTCGCGCAGGGTGCGAGACCGGGTGATCGTGGTGAAATCCGATCGGCGTAGTTTCACACTGATTGTACGCCCTATCAGATCCGCCGCTCTGAGCCGGGAGGCCACCCGCTCCGACAGCCGCAGCAACTCCCGCTCGATCACCTCGGGATCGTCCACGTCCTGGGCGAACGTCTCCTCGTTGCCGATGCTCTTGTCCGACGCGAGCGGCACCACCTGGCGCTCGTCCCGGCCCCAGGCCAGCGCGTGCAGGTGTTCCCCGGCCACCCCGAACTCCCGCCGCAGGGTCGTCACGGGCACCTGGGCGAGATCGCCGACCGTGTTGATGCCCAGCCGCGTCAGGGCCTGCTCCGTGCGCTCTCCGACGCCCCACAGGGCCGCCACGGGCAGCGGGTGCAGGAACTCCGTCACCCGGTCGGCGGCGACCACCAGCAGGCCGTCCGGCTTGCACTCGCGGGAGGCCAGCTTGGCCACGAACTTGGTGCTGGCCACCCCGACGGAACAGGTGATCGAGAACCGCTCGGCCACCTGCGCGCGGATCATGGCCGCGATCCCGGCCGGCGAGCCGAGCCTGCGCCGGGCCCCGCTCACGTCCAGGAAGGCCTCGTCCACCGAGAGCGGCTCCACCTCGGGGGTGATCGCGTGGAAAATCTCCATCACACCTTTGGAGATCGCGCCATACTTCCCGTGACTAGGGGGGATCACCACAGCCTGGGGGCACAGCCGCCGGGCCCGGGTCATCGGCATCGCCGAGTGCACGCCGAACCGCCGCGCCTCGTAGGTGGCGCTGAGCACCACGCCACGCGCCCCCGCGGCCCCGATGATGACCGGCAGGCCGTGCAACTCGGGCCGGTCGACCAGCTCCACACTGGCGAAGAACGCGTCCATGTCCACGTGCAGGATCGAGCACCCCGCGTCATCCGCGAGCCCGCCACCACCACCCGGCCGCACCTGTTTCCTGGACACAGTCTCAGCCTATCCGAACATCCGTTCTATGTTTAGGCAAGTGTTTATGGCCGCGAGCGCTTATCGGTATGCCAGGAGGTGCAGTTGGGTGGCGATGTCACGCAGCACTGGATGGGTGGCCGCGGCTTGTTCCAGTGCCACCAGCGCATCCGGATCCCCTTCGGAGAACCGGCTCGGCACCAGATCCGCGAAGATCCGCACCCCGTGCGTCTCCCCCACCGTGAATCCCGCGCTGCCCAGCAGGCTCGTCAGCCCCGCCGCCGTGAACCGGTGCGGCGTGGGGTCCTTCTCGCCCCAGCGTCCGGCCGGGTCGGCCAGGACCTGGCGGGCCTCCCCGAAATTCCCGGCCACCGCCCGGTGAATGGCCGTCGCGACCGGATTGGCCGCGAGCACGCTCAGCACCCCGCCCGCCCGCAGCAACCCCCCGATCGCGGCCAGCGCCGCCGCCGGATCCTCGACATACTCCAGCACGCTGTGGCAAAGCACCAGATCGACGCTCCCGGGCGAAAGCAGCTCCCCGAGATCCACCGCATCCCCCTGGATCCCCTTGACCGCCACGCCCGCCTCAGCGGCCCGCCGCTCCAGCGCCGCCAGCGAGTCAGGCGTCGGATCGACCACCGTCACCGCATGCCCCAGCCGCGCCAGCGGCACCGCGAACCCCCCGGTGCCCCCTCCCGCGTCCACGATGTCCAGCGCCTCCCGCCCGGTCGCGGTCTCCCGCCCGGCCAGCGCGACGCGAAGCGCGTCCCATACAACGGTCTGCCGCGTGGCGTCACGCACGTCCCAACTCCTCTATGGCCGCCTCGGCCCTCTCCCCACCAACCCTGTCACGGTACCGGCGAATCACGTTCAGCCCCCCGCGACATCGCTCGCGCGCAGCGGGCCGCCCCGCAGGGGAGAAAGGGAGGGTGGGCGGGAGAACCACCGTACCCCCAGTCAGAGCACCAAGGAGGGCTTGAGCTGCTTGAAGCGGGCCAGGATGCCGTTGACGAACTGGGGGGACTCGTCGGTGGAGAGTTCGCCCGCCAAGTGCACCCACTCGCTGATCACGACGCCCTCGGGCACCTCGGACGACCACAGCATCTCGTAGGTGCCGCCGCGCAGCACGTTGCGGTCCACGGCGGGCATGCGTTCCATGCTCCACCCCTCGGCATACGTCGAGATCAGCTCGTCGATCCGGCCGAGATGCCGGGTCACCCCCTCGACCAGGGTGACCGTGTATTCGTTCACCGGTGGTTCGGCCCGCTCGATCCGCTCGGCCAGCACGTCGAGCGGGCTGCGGTCCCTGGCCTCGGCCTCGAAGAGGATGTCCAGGGCGCGCCTGCGGGCCTTCCCCCGAGCTGACATCAAGCGCGACCGAGGTAGTCGCCGGTGCGGGTGTCGACCTTGACCTTCTCGCCGGTCGTGATGAACAGCGGCACCTTGATCTCGGCGCCGGTCTCCAGCGTGGCCGGCTTGGTGCCACCGGTGGACCGGTCGCCCTGCAGCCCCGGCTCGGTCTCGGCCACGAGCAGCTCGACCGCGGCGGGCAGCTCCACGTAGAGCACGTTGCCCTCGTTGATCGCCACCGTGGCGGTCATGTTCTCCAGCAGGTAGTTGGCGGCGTCGCCGACCGAGGCCCGGGAGACGTTGAGCATGTCGTAGGTCTCGGTGTCCATGAACACGAACTCGCCGCCGTCCATGTACGAGAACTGCATCTCGCGCTTGTCCACGGTCGCCACGTCCACCTTGACGCCAGCGTTGAAGGTCTTGTCCACCACTTTGCCGGACATCACGTTCTTCAGCTTGGTACGGACGAACGCGCCGCCCTTACCGGGCTTGACGTGCTGGAATTCCACGACGGTCCACAGGTCACCGCCGTCGAGCTTCAGCACCAGTCCGTTCTTGAGGTCGTTCGTCGTCGCCACGTGGATTCTCCAGCTTGCGGGCCGCCCTAGAGAACGAGCAGCTCCTTGGTCGTGAGTGTGAGCAGCTCCGGCCCGTCGGCACGCGTCACCAGCGTGTCCTCGATGCGCACACCGCCCCTGCCCGGCAGGTAGACCCCGGGCTCGACGGTGATCGGAACTCGATCCTTTAGTCTACCGGTCCTGTCGGGGCCGAGGAACGGAAGCTCGTGGATCTCCAGGCCGACGCCGTGCCCGAGCCCGTGCTCGAAGTGCTCCGCGTGCCCGGCGTCCGCGATCAGATCCCGGGCCGCGGCGTCGATGTCGTGCGCGCTGGCCCCGGCCCGTACGGCTTCGCGCCCGGCCCGCTGCGCCGCGCGGACCAGCTCGTACAGCTCGCGCTGCCAGCCGGCGGGCTCGCCGAGGGCGACGGTCCTGGTCATGTCGGCGTGGTAACCCCGGTAGAGCGCGCCGAAGTCCATGGTGATCAGGTCGCCGCGCTGGACCGGGCGGTCGCCGGGCGCGTGGTGCGGGATGGCGCCGTTGGGCCCCGCGGCCACGATCGAGTCGAAGGCGGGTTTGTCCGCGCCGAGTTCCAGCATCCGGAACTCCAGCATCCGGGCGATCTCGCGTTCGGTGCGGCCGGGCGCGATCCGGCCGGCGACGTCGGCGAAGACCTCGTCGGTGAGGGCGCAGGCGTGGCGGAGGGCGTCGAGCTCGGTCTCGTCCTTGACCGTGCGCAGCTCTTCGACCTGGCCGCTCAGGACGGGCATGTCGCCGCCCAGACGGCGGTAGTCGTCCACCGTCATGTCGTGGCCCTCCACGGCGGCGCCGGGGCTCAGCAGCGCCGCGGCCACGTCGCGGGCCTCGATCACATCCAGGCCGGGGCATTCGCGGGCGGTCTGGATGTAGCGGGAGTCGGTGGCCAGGGCGGCGGTCCCGTCCTGCCGGACCAGGACGGCGGCGTTGCTGCTGGCCAGGCCGGTGAGGTAGCGCACGTTGACGGGACGGGTGACAAGCAGGGCGGGCACGTCGAGCGAGGAGGCCAGCCGGAGCCGCCGTTCCACGTAGGTCATGTCCTGAATTTACGGGATATCTTGACCAGCCTCACGAGGCGGGCTACAACGTTAGGAATCTTTCCTAACTATAGGGCGGAGTTTGCCTGTGCGTTCCTTATCCCGACCGGCGCTGGCGCTCGCGGTGGCCGCCGTTCTCACGACAAGTCCAGCCAGGGCCGATGCGAAGACGACCGGGTTCATCCGCGTAGACCAAGTCGGGTTCACCCCGGCCGAGAGCAAGCACGCCTACCTGATGACCACCGGGACGACTGTACGTTTCACCGTCGTCGACAGCCAGGGGCGTACCGTCCTGACCGGAACCCCAGGCGCGGACCGCGGCACCTGGAACACGAAATATCCGCATGTCTACCCGCTCGACCTGTCCGCCCTGGAACGCCCGGGTTCGTACAAGATCAAGGCGGGCGGCCTGACCTCGCCCGAGTTCCGGATCGCCCCCGCCGCCCAGTTCGCCGTGCCCGCCGCCAAGGCGCTGGCCTTCTTCGCCGCCCAGCGGGACGGCGCCGACGTACGCCCCGGGGAGCTGGGCCGCCGCCCGAGCCACCTCAACGACCGAGCCGCCATCGTGTACGAATGGCCGACCTTCACCGGCCCCGACACCGACGTGATCCAGGGCGGGCTCACCAGGATCGGCGGCCGGGTGGACGTCGAGGGCGGCTGGTTCGACGCCGGGGACTACCTCAAGTTCACCCACATCCTGGCCTACGTGGACACCCTGATGTGGGCCGCCAGACGCGACGGCGGGCCACTCGCCGCCGGGGTGACCGCCGAGGCGCGGCACGGCCTGCGCTGGCTGGACAAGATGTGGGACGAGAAGTCCAAGACGCTGTACATCCAGGTCGGCATCGGCGCGGGCAACGAGGAGGGGACCTTCGCGGGAGACCACGACGTGTGGCGGCTGCCGGAGGCCGACGACCACGACACCGGGGAAGGCCGGCAGTACATCCGCAACCGCCCGGTCTTCCGGGCCGCCGCGCCCGGCGAGAAGATCAGCCCCAACCTGGCGGGCCGCACCGCCGCCGCCTTCGCGCTGGCCGCCCAGGTGGAACCCGACCGCAAGATCGCCCGCAACCTGCTCGACCAGGCCGCCACCCTGTACGCCCAGGCCAAGACCACGAACGTCGGCCAGCTGGTGACCTCACTCCCGTTCGCCTTCTACCCCGAGTCCGCCTGGCGGGACGACATGGAGCTCGGCGGCGCCCAGCTCGCCCTGGCCGCCAAGCGGCTCGGCGACCACCGCGCCGGGGCCTGGCTGGAGCAGGCCGCGCACTGGGCCGGGGAGTACCTGGCCCACGAGGCGGGCGGCGACACCCTCAACCTCTACGACGTGAGCGCCCTGGCCCACCGCGACCTCATCCTTGCCCTGCGCTCCTTCGGCACCCGGGGCCTGGCCGTCGGCGAGCAGGACCTGATCGCCGACCTGAAGGCCCAGCTGGAGATCGGCGCCACCCGCGCCACCCCGGATCCGTTCCAGGCGGGCGCCGACTACGCCCAGTTCGACGCGGTGCCGCACGCGTTCGGCCTGACGGCCACCGCGCGGCTCTACCGTTCGGTGTCCGGCGATCCGGCCTACGACGCGTTCGGCACCCGGCAGCGCGGCTGGGCGTTCGGCGCGAACCCGTGGGGTGTCTCGTTCATGGTCGGGGTGGGCGAGAACGCCGAACGCTGCCCGCACCACCAGGTCGCCAACCTCAAGGGCCGCGCCGACGGGCGGCACCCGATGCTGACCGGCGCGGTGGTCAACGGCCCGAACAGCGCCGACCTGTTCGCCGACGGCCTGGGCGGCCACTTCGACGAGATGGTCCGCTGCCCGCCGGACGGGATGGACCGCTACGAGGAGTTCACCGGCCGGGGCGCGCGCTACGTGGACGACGTGCGGTCGTGGCAGGCCTCGGAGCCCGCCGACGACTTCGCGGCCATCGCCCTCTACGCGCTCACCCTGACGTCATCTCCTTGATCTTCTCGATCAGGGCGACCCGGTCGGCATGGGTGGCGCCGGCCGGGGTCACGTTGATCGTGGTGACGCCGGAGTCGCGCATGGCCTGGATCCGGTCCCGGACGAAACCCTCCGGGCCGATCAGGGACATGTTCTCCAGCAGCTCGTGCGGGACCAGGGCGGCGGCCTCGTCCTTCTTGCCGTCCAGGTAGAGGTCCTGGATGCGCTCGGCCTCCTTCTCGTAGCCGTACCGGCGGGCCAGGTCGTTGTAGAAGTTCTTGCCCTTGGCGCCCATGCCGCCGATGTAGAGGGCGGCCATCGGGCGGCCGAACTCCAGCAGGCCGCTGACGTCGTCGCCGATGGCGAGGGTGGCCTGGGCGATCACGTCGAGTTCGCCGAGTTCGGGGGCGCGCCTGGCCTTGCCCGCGGCCAGCGAGGGCCCCCAGACGTCGGCGGCCTTCTCCGGCAGGTAGAAGATCGGCTCCCAGCCCTCGGCCAGCTCGGCGGCGAGCTCCACGTTCTGCGGGCCGATGGCGGCCACCACGATCGGGATGCGCTCGCGGACCGGGTGGTTGATCAGCTTCAGCGGCTTGCCGAGCTTGGTCCCGGCCAGCGGCATCGAGTAGTGCTTACCCTGGTGCTCCAGCTTTTCTCGCCGCCACACCTTCCGGCAGATCTCGATGATCTCCCGCGTCCGGCCCAGCGGCGCGGTGTACGCCACCCCGTGGAACCCCTCGATGACCTGCGGCCCCGACGCCCCGAGCCCGAGCGTGAACCGCCCGTCGGAGACGTAGTCCAGGCCCGCCGCGGTCATCGCCAGCAGCGTGGGCGTCCGCGAGTAGATCGGCAGGATCCCCGACGCGATCTGCAACGTCTCGGTCCTGGCCGCGATGTACCCCATCTGGCTGACCGCGTCGAAGCTGTAGGCCTCGGCCACGAAGACGATGTCCAGACCGGCCTTCTCGTAGTCGGCCAGCTCGGCCACGGTCTCCTTGAAGCCCCCGGAGTAGCTCAAGGCCATCCCGATCCGCATAGCGCAGTCCTCCTTGACCGAATGTTGTTCGGTTTCTTCGGCATTCCGAGGGTACATGAGCGCGTGGCCCGCTGAAGCGGCGGTCTGCGGACGGGTCTCCGGTCAATAGACTGGTGCCCGCAGCCCCAGGGAGTGATCTTGCTCAGACGCGCGGTCATGGTGCTCGCGGCCGTGCTCGCCGCGGTGCTCGCGGGCCATCGGCTGCTGCCCGAACTCGGCGGCTTCACCCCCGTGCTGGAGAGCGTGCTGCCCTGGATCGGCCTGGGCGTCCCGCTGCTCCTGGCCGCCGCGCTGGCCTCCCGCTCCGTCCCCGCCATCGTGGCCACGCTCGTCCCCGCCGTCGTGTGGGGCGTGCTGTTCGGTCCCGGCCTGCTGCGCAGCCCGCCCGGCGGCCCCAGCGACCTGTCGGTGGCCACCCTGAACGTGGGCGTCACCAACAGCCTGTCCGGTACGGCCGTGCGCACGCTCTCCGAAGGACGCGACCTGGTCGCCCTGCAGGAACTGACCCCCGGCGGCCCGGCCGCCAAGGAACTCAACAACCGGTATCCGCACCACTACCAGGTCGGCACGGTCGGCCTGTGGAGCCGCTACCCCCTGGAGGGCGCCCGCAAGGTGGACGTCGGCCTCGGCTGGGCCCGCGCCCTGCGCGCCATCACCAGATCCCCCAAAGGCGAAGTCACCGTCTACGTCATGCACCTCGCCTCCGCCCGCCCCGGCGAAACCGAATTCCGCGACGAGACCCTGGAAGCCGCCGGAAAACTCATCGCCGAAGACGAGAGCAAACGCTTACTCCTCCTGGGCGACCTCAACACCGCCACCACCGACCGCCACCGCGAGGACCTAGTCCCCCCACTCACCGACGCCCAGCAACAAGCCGGCCAGGGCTTCGGCTTCACCTGGCCCGCCAGATTCCCCATCACCCGCCCCGACCACATCCTCTACCGAGGCATGACCGCCACCACCGCCACCGTAGAAGAAGCCGCCGGCAGCGACCACCGCGCCGCCGCGGCCACGCTACGTTTCTAACCGTGCCCGCGCGCTGAGGGCCGCCAAATCGGCCGCCTCGTCGATGTCCGCGGGGTCGCCGACGTCGTCGCAGGGGATCTCGGTCACCAATTCGGGATGGGCGCGCAGGAATGGGCGCGCTCCCGCGTCGCCGTGGAGCGATTCCGCCAGGTCATGTACGTATTCACGGCCAACGATCACCGGATTTCGCGGTTTGCCGTGATATGTCGCCACGGCGATCGCCGCGCCTTTCCGGTGGGCGGTGATCAAGCGTTTGATCGCCTCGGGGCGGATCAGGGGCTGGTCGACCAACGCGATCACCACTGCCTCCGCCGAATCGGGCATCGCCGCGAGGCCGACCCGGAGGGAAGAGGCCATGCCCGTCTCCCAGTCCGGGTTCAGCACGGTCACCGCTCCGCACACCGGCGCGAGCGCCGCCCCCAGGACGACCACGACCGGATGGCATCCCCCGCCGGCCAGCAGCCGTACGCCACGATCGACGAGACGTTCCCCCGCGAACTCGACCAGCGCCTTGGGAGTCCCTAACCGCCGTCCGGCTCCGGCGGCGAGGAGGATCCCGGTGATGGAGCCGTCGTGGTCAGTCACCGTGGATGCGGCCCTCCGTGCCGGTCAGTGGGAGCCCCGAGCCGCCCCAGCGCAACTGGATCAGCTCGGCGGCGATCGAGACCGCGGTCTCCTCGGGGGTGCGCGCCCCCAGGTCCAGCCCGATGGGCGAGCGCAGCCGGGCCAGCTCGTCCGGGGTGAGGCCGGCCTCGCGAAGCCGTACCAGCCGATCCTCATGGGTGCGGCGGGACCCCATCGCGCCCACATACGCGGCGGGAGTGCGCAACGCGACCTCAAGCAGCGGGACGTCGAACTTGGGATCGTGGGTGAGCACGCAGATGACCGTGCGTTCGTCCACATTCGTGGCGGTCAGGTAGTCGTGCGGCCATTTGACCACAACCTCGTCGGCATCCGGGAAACGCTTGCCGGTCGCGAACACCGGGCGGGCGTCGCAGACCACCACGTAGTAACCCAGGAACTTGCCGATCCGCGCCACCGAGGCGGCGAAGTCGATCGCCCCGAACACCAGCATGCGGGGCGAGGGCGCGAACGACTGCACGAACACCTGCAGATCGTCGAGGCGGCGCTCGCCGTGCGCGCCGTACCTGCGGATGCCGGTGAGCCCCTGGGCCAGCATGCCGCGCACGTCGTCGTCGACCGCGTCGTCCAGCCGGGCCGACCCGAGCGTGCCGGAACCGCGATCCGGCCAGATCACCCGGCGGGCGCCCGCCTTGCCGGGACCGGACAGGATGGTCGCCACCGCCACCGGCTGCCGCTTCTCGATCGACGTGGCGATCTCCCCGAGCTCCGGATACTCCGCCCGCGACACCGGCTCCACGAAGATGTCGATGATCCCGCCGCAGGTCAGCCCGACGGAGAAGGCGTCGTCGTCGCTCACGCCGTACCGCTGCAGGACCGGCTGCCCGGCGGCTACCACGTCCTGGGCCAGCTCGTACACCGCGCCTTCGACACAGCCGCCCGACACGCTGCCGACCGCCTCGGCCGCCAGCACCGCCATGGCCGCGCCCGGCGGCCGGGGCGCGCTCCGGAAGGTGCCGACCACCGTGGCCAGGCCGAACCGCTCCCCGGCTTCCCACCATCGCACGATCTGCGAAAGCACATCACGCACGCCGCAACCCTCCCAGCTGTTATTTTGGCCGATCCTCCGGATCGGCGTGCTCGGCCGCCTTCAGCCTGCGTCTTCCCTCGTCGCTCCGGCCGCTTCGCGACCTGCGCTCCTCAGTCCAGACACAGGCGCGGCCGAGCCGGTCCGCCAGCTCCTCGAAAGCAGCCAGACTGTGCCCGGCGACCAGCTCGTCCACATACGGCAGCGCGGCTCGCATACCTGCCGTCAACGGCTGATACCCCGGATCCCCTTTATGAGGATTAACCCACACGACCCGGTGTGCCATCCGCGCCAGCCGCGCCATCTGCGCCGCCAGCAGCCCCGGATCCCCACGCTCCCAGCCATCGGAGGCGATCACCACGATCGCCCCGCGCGCGTCGGCGAGCCTGAGCAGCTCCCGGAGCTCCTCCCCCAGCCGGGTCCCGCCGCTCCAGTCCGGAATCGCCTTCGACACCGCGTCCATGGCCACGGCCGGATCCCGATGCCGCAGCTCGGCGGTGATCCTGGTCAGCCGCGTCCCCACGCTGAACACCTCGGTCGCCCGCGGCTCGGACCGCACCAGCGCGTGCGCGAACCGCAGCAGCGAATCCGCGTAGGCGGCCATCGACCCGCTGACGTCGGCCACCATGACCACCCGCCGCGGCTTCAGCCGCCGATCCCGGTAGTACAGCCTGGACTGCTCTCCGCCGCTCCTGATCGCGTGCCGCGTCGTCCTGCGCGCGTCCAGGATGCCGCCATGGGACGGCACCAGCCGCCGTGACCTGCGCTGCTCCCTGGCCGTCCGGAGCAGCGCGAGCATGCGGTGCACCTCGTCGCGCTCGGCGGCGGTCATCCGGGCGATGTCGCGATTACGCAGCACCTCGACCGCGCTGGCCGTTGCGGGCAGCACGTTCGGCTCCCCTTCCGCGGCGCCCGCGTCGCCCGAGGGGGTAGCGGTGAACCGGGTCACGGTCACCGTCAGCTGGGATCGGGCCGGGCCTGCCCGTACCCCCGCGAAGTACGCGGCGAAGCAGCGGTCATACCTGGGCAGATCATCAGGCCCCGCGCACAACGTCAGCCGCCCCGCCCAGTAGACGTCACTCTCCCGCGCCGAATCGAGGTGTTCAAGCGCACTCAGGAAGTTCCGCGTCCGCTCGTGATCGGCTCCGACCCCCGCCGCCCGCAGGGTCCGCGCGAACCCCACCAGCACCGACACCAGCCGGGCTCGCGGCTCAACCATCACGCAAAAGCCCATTTTTCACGACGAACTGCTGATCCTCCCGATATTTCAGGACCGCGCCGAGCGTGGCGGCGGCGAGATCGGGATTGAGATCGGTCGCCCCCAGAGTAAGCATCGCCTCCGCCCAGTCCAGGGTCTCCGCGATCCCCGGCGGCTTGACCAGATCGGCCTCCCGCAGCCGGGCGGCGGCGTGCGCGACCTGCCCCGCCAGCGTCTCCGTGCAGGCCGGCAGGCGGCGCAGCAGGATCGCCACCTCCCGATCGAACCCCGGATGCTCCAGCCAGTGATACAGGCACCGCCGCTTCAGCGCGTCGTGCACCTCCCGCGTCCGGTTCGAGGTCACCACCACCACCGGCGGCGCGGCGGCCGCGATCGTCCCCAGCTCCGGAATCGAGATCGTGAAATCCGACAGGACCTCCAGCAGGAACGCCTCGAACTCGTCGTCCGCCCGGTCCACCTCGTCCACCAGCAGCACCGCGGGCTGCACCTCCAGCGCCCGCAGCAACGGCCGCGCGATCAGGAACCGCCGGTCGTAGATCTCCCCTTCGAGCGCCCTGACATCCCCCGCGCCCACCGCCTCGGCCGCCTTCAGATGCAGCAACTGCCGGGCGAAATCCCAGTCGTACAGCGCCTGCGCCGCGTCCAGCCCCTCATAACACTGCAACCGGATCAACGGCGCGTCCAGCACCGCGGACAACGTCTTGGCCAGTTCCGTCTTCCCGACCCCCGCCTCCCCCTCCAGGAACAGCGGCCGCCCCATCTTCAACGCCAGAAACGCCGCCGTCCCCAGCCCCTCATCGGCGAGGTAATCCTGCTCCCCCATCCGCCGCACCAGCGCCGCCGGAGAATCGATATCAGCCGCCCTGCCCGCTCGCTCCCACACGCCCTCAGGCTACGCCACCGGCTAACTTTTTCCCGTGGACAATCCGCTTGGCCTCCCCGGCTCCCCCACCGCCACCGCCCTGCTCGCCGAACTGGAAGCCCGGTGGTCGGAACCCCACCGCCGCTACCACACCCGCGCCCACCTGCACGCCGTCCTCACCGCGATCGACACCCTCGCCGCCCACGCCGACGACCTCCTCGCCGTACGGCTGGCCGCCTGGTTCCACGACGCCGTCTACGACGGCCGCCCCGGCCACGACGAGGAACGCAGCGCCCAACTGGCCCACACCCGCCTCACCGCCTGCGGCTACCCCGCCGCCGCGGAGGTCGCCCGCCTGGTCCGCGTCACCGCCACCCACACCCCCAATGACCGCGACGCCGCCGTCCTGTGCGACGCCGACCTCTCCATCCTGGGCGCGCCCCCCGCCACGTACGACCACTACAGCCACGCGATCCGCCAGGAATACCACCACGTGCCCATCAACCTCTTCAAAACCGGCAGAACCGAGGTCCTCACCCGTCTTCTTGCCAAAGATCCCCTATTCCATACTCCGACCGCCCAATCCCTCTGGACCGAACAAGCGACGAAAAATCTCGCGCGTGAACTGGCATTCCTGAGGATCTGAAGATCCGGTCATGAGTATGATCTGGGTATGAGCGAGAAGAAGACGCGGATCACCATCACCGTGGATCCACACCTGGCCTCCTACGCCGAGCAACTCGTCGAAGCCGGGAAGGCGGCCTCGGTGTCCGCCGCGTTCAACGACGCCCTGGCCGAGCACGCCCACCGCAGCCGGCGGGCCCGGCGCTGGTGGCAGACCAAGGCGGCCGCGGCCGCAGCCGATCCCGCCACCGCCGCACGAGTGGCCAGGACCCGCGCCCACATCGACGAGCAACTGCGCGCCTTCCAGGAGCGCGGGCAGCGTTGACCGACTTCACACCTGTCCCCCTGATCCTGGACTCGACCGTGCTGCACGAACTCGCGCGCGGCGAGATCGGCACGATCAGCCTCATCCAGGGCTACGACGCCGACGGCCAGCCGATGGTGGTCTCCGCTCTGGCGATCACGCGGGCGCTGGTGGACACCCACACCGAAGAGGCCGCCGACGCCATGCACGGGCTGACCTCGCTGGAGTACGTGACCGTCGCGCCACTGCGGGACACCGAGCAAGCCGAACTCCTGGCCGAGGTCGTGGTGACCACAGGGCTGGAGGTGTACGAGGCCCACACGGCCGCGATCGCGGACATCTCGGTCTGCCCCATCCTGACCATGGACGCCACCCGGTGGGTTGACGCCTCAACCCATCTGGACGAACCCCTTCACATCATCGAGATCAGAGATCCCGAGGGCTAGACCCCATCCTCAGACCGTGACCGCGGCGCAGTCGTCTTCCCGGTGTCTCAGTCTTCGGGGGCCTCGCCTTTGGCCTTGAGGAGGAGGCGGAGCTCGGCCACCGCCTGGGCGGCGCGGATCTTTTCGGAGCCCTGGATGCCCATCGCGCCGATCACCGTGCCGTCGGCGAGGTCGAGGCGGGGCCAAGGGTCGGCGTCGATGAGGGTGACGTCGAGGACCTCGGCCCATTCGTAGCGGTGGGTGCGCAGCACGTTGACGACCGTGAGGCCGTCTTCCGCCGCGACCACCCGGATTCGGCCGATCAAGTGCAGGACCCAGGCGATCGCGGCGAAGAAGGCGACCATGCCGATCCGGTCGGGGGCCTTGAACTGTTCCGGGAGGACGACCGCCAGGATCAGGGAGCCCGCGACCATGAGCGCCGCCAAGCCGTACGCGACGTAACGGGAGCGGTGGGGACGCCAGGTGAGAGGGAGGGTGGGCAGGGGTTCGGGCACGATTGAGGGTCACCAGGTGAGTCGGGGCGGGACCACAGAACCGTACTGCACGGGTGCGGAGGTCAGGGGGTCAGGGCGCGGAGGAGGACGGCGGTTTCGAGGGCGGCGACGGTGGCTTCGTAGCCTTTGTCCTCGTGGCTGCCGGGGAGGCCGGATCTGTCGATGGCCTGGTGCAGGCTGTCGCAGGTGAGGACGCCGTTGCCGATGGGGGTGGATTCGTCCAGGGCGATCCGGGTCAGGCCGGCGGTGACCGAGTCGCAGACGTAGTCGAAGTGGGCGGTCTTCCCGCGGATCACGGCGCCGAGGGCGACGACGGCGTCGTGGCGGCGGGCCAGGGCCTGGGCGATGACGGGGATCTCCAGGGTGCCGGCCACCCGGACCACCACGGGGGTGGCGCCGCAGTCCTTGGCGGCCTCGACGGCGCGGGCGACCAGCTGGTCGGTGATCTTCTCGTGCCAGCGGGCGGCGACGATGCCGACGGTCAGGCCGTCCGCCTCGACGGGGGTCGGCTCGGGGCGTCCTACTCCACTCATCACTTGTCTCCAGGAATGTCGTGGCCCAGGCGGTCGCGCTTGGCCGCCAGGTAGTTCTGGTTGTACGGGTTGACCGCCACCGGCATCGGCTCCCGGCCCAGCACCTTGATGCCGTAGCCGTCCATGCCGCGCAGTTTGGCGGGATTGTTGGTGAGCAGCCGGACCGACTTCACGCCCAGGTCGCCGAGGATCTGCCCGGCGTTGGAGAACTCGCGCGCGTCGACGGGCAGGCCCAGTTCCAGGTTGGCGTCGACGGTGTCGCTGCCGTTGTCCTGCAGGCTGTAGGCGCGGAGCTTGGCGACCAGGCCGATGCCCCGGCCCTCGTGGCCGCGCAGGTAGACGATCACGCCGCGGCCCTCGGCGGCGATGGCGCTCATCGCGTGGTCGAGCTGCACGCCGCAGTCGCAGCGCAGCGAGCCGAGCACGTCGCCGGTGAGGCATTCGGAGTGGGCCCGGACCAGGACGTTCTCCTCCAGGCCCTCGCCGAGGACCAGGGCCAGGTGCTCGCCGCCGTCCAGGGCGCTGGTGTAGCCGTACGCGCGCCAGGTGCCGTACCGGTTGGGGATGGACGTCTCGGCGACCCGGGTGACCATGCGCTCGGTGCGGCGGCGGTGCTCGATGAGCTGCTCGATGGAGACCAGGGCGAGGTCGTGCTCGTCGGCGAACTCGCGCAGCTGGGGCAGCCGGGCCATGGTGCCGTCGTCGTTGACGACCTCGGCGAGGGCGCCGGCGGGGGTGAGCCCGGCCAGGCGGGCCAGGTCCACGGCCGCCTCGGTGTGGCCGGGGCGGGCCAGGACGCCGCCCTCGCGATACCGCAGCGGGAAGATGTGCCCGGGCCGGACGAGCTCGTAGGGTTCGGTGGCGGAGTCGCAGAGGGTGCGGATCGTGCGGGCCCGGTCGGCGGCGGAGATGCCGGTGCTGACGCCGTCCCTGGCGTCCACGCTGATCGTGTACGCGGTGCGCAGGCGTTCCCGGTTGTCCTGCACCATCAGCGGCAGCCTGAGCCGGTCCAGGTCGGGCCCCGGCACGGCCACGCAGATCACCCCGCTGCTGTGCCGGATGGTGAAGGCCAGCAGCTCCGGCGTGGCCTTGGAGCCGGCGAAGATGAGGTCGCCCTCGTTCTCCCTGTCCTCGTTGTCGACGACCACGACCGGCTTGCCGTCGCGGATGTCCGCGATCGCGCGTTCGATCGGATCCAGCCTGATGGTCATACCGCCACCACTACTTCCCTTGACCGGTATTGCTTGAGCCAGTTCACGAACCCGACGAGGACCAGCAGGAAGAAGATCCCGTACACGGTTCCGGAGACGACGAGGCCGGAGCGGAAGGCCAGCGGCACGCCGACCAGGTCCACCGCGACCCAGATGAGCCAGAAGTCCACCAGCGCGCGGCCCTGCGCCCAGGTGGCGACGGCGCTGCCGACGAAGATGTACGCGTCGGCGGCGACCAGGAAGTAGCCCTCGGGCAGCGGCGCGTGCGCGCCCCAGGACAGCCCGGTCGTGAAGAACAGCACGCCCACCGCGGCGGTGCCGGCGACCATCGCGACGATCATGGCGGCCCGCTCGGGGCCGGTGGCGGGGCGCACGGCCAGCTCCTGGCCGTCCCGGGTGCCCTGGCTCCAGCGGATCCAGCCGTAGATCGCGAGCGCGCCGAACATGACCTGCTTGAGGGCGTTGCCGGTGATGTGCGCGTTGACGGAGGCGACCAGCAGTAACACCGATGCGGTGAGCTGGACCGGCCAGGTCCAGATCGACCGCCGGATGGCCAGCAGGACGGCGGCCAGCGCGGCCACGTTGCCGATCAGGTCGGTCCACAGCACCCGGGTGCCCAGCAGGTCGAAACCCGCTTCGGCCCAGTTCATGACCGGGTCACCAGCTTCTCGACGTACTTGGCGATGATGTCGACCTCCAGGTTGACCGGGTCGCCCGGCTGCTTGTGACCGAGCGTGGTGAGGCCGAGCGTGGTCGGGATGAGGCTGACGGCGAAGCTCATCTCGTTAACGCTCTTCTCGTTAACGCTCTGCTCGTCGACGGCGGTGACGGTGAGGCTGACCCCGTCGACGGTGATGGAGCCCTTCTCGACCACGTAGCGGTTCAGGTCCTTGGGCAGGGAGAGCCGGACGATCTCCCAGTGCTCGGCGGGTTCGCGGGTGAGGATGACGCCGGTGCCGTCCACGTGGCCCTGCACGATGTGGCCGCCCATCCGCTGGTCGGCGCGGACCGCGCGTTCCAGGTTGACCCGGGAGCCCCGCTGGAGCACGCCCAGGCAGGAGCGGTTCAGGGTCTCCTTCATGACGTCGGCGGTGAACACCTCGCCGTCCACGTCCACCACGGTCAGGCAGACGCCGTTGACGGCGATCGACTCTCCGTGCCGCGCGCCGACGGTGACGATCTTGCCGTGTACGGCCAGGCGGGCGGCGTCGTGCAGGTGCCCGACGTGCACGACCTCACCGAGTTCCTCAACGATTCCGGTGAACATCTGTCTCCTTCGGGGGTGCCGGCCGGGCGATGAAGCGAAGGTCCGGCCCAATAGGGGAAATTTCGTGAAATATCAGGCGATGGGTGTCGGTAATGGTGGTGACTCCGGCCGGTCCGAGGGCCGCCGCCCCCGAGCCCAGCAGGGCCGGGGCCAGGTAGCCGACCACCTGGTCGACCAGCCCGGCCCGCAGGAACGACCCCGCCACCACCGGCCCGCCCTCCACCAGCAGGCTCACCACCTGCCTGCGGTAGAGCTCGGCCAGCAGGCCGTCGAGATCGATCCCGTCCGGGGTCCGGGCCAGCCGGACCACGTCGGCGTGGGCCACCTCGGTTCCCTCCGCCACCGCGATCAACGTCGGCGCGGCCGAGTCCAATACCCGGGCGCCCGGCGGCGTCCGCCCCTCGCTGTCCAGAACCACCCGGAGCGGCGGTCTCCCCCGCGGCGGCCGCACGGTGAGCTGGGGATCGTCCGCCAGCACCGTGCCGATCCCGGCCAGGATCGCGTCCTGCTCGCCCCGCAGCCGGTGCACGTCGGCCCGCGCCTCCGCCGAGGTGATCCACTTGCTGGTGCCGTCCTCGGCCGCCGACCGCCCGTCCAGCGTCGCCGCGAACTTCCACGTCACGTACGGCCTGCGCCGCCGCACGAAGGTCAGCCAGGCCGCGTTGCCCGCTTCGGCCGCCTCGGTCAGCACCCCGGTGTCCACCCGGATCCCCTGCCGCCGGAGCCGCTCGGCGCCCCCCGAGGCCACCGGATTGGGATCATCCACGGCGATGACCACCCGGGCCACGCCCGCCTCGATCAGGGCGAGGCTGCACGGCCCGGTCCGCCCGGTGTGGTCGCAGGGTTCGAGTGTCACGTACGCGGTGCCGCCCCTGGCCCGCTCGCCGGCCGCGCGCAGCGCGTTCACCTCGGCGTGGGGGCCGCCGGCGTACTCATGGAATCCCTCGCCGGCCGGCTCGCCGTCCGCGTCGAGGATCACGCACCCGACCACGGGATTCGGGCTGGTCGTCCCCAGCCCGCGCGAAGCGAGCGCGACGGCACGCCGCATGTGCGCGATGTCCGGCTGATCGGCCACCCCGGTCCTCTCCTCACCTGTGTCACCAGGCGGGCCCCGGGGGTGGCGACGGGTGCACAAACCGGTGCACTCCATCAGCGGACAGCGGACCTCCCCGGAATCGGGGGACGCCCAACCGCCCGCCAGCGCGCTGCCTCCCATCCGGACTTTCACCGTCGGTCCTGGAGTTTCACCAGGTCAACCGGCCGAAGGCTTCGGCCGGGTCGCGGACTGTAACCGCCGGTTCGGAATTACACCGACCCCGGAGCACGCTTTGCTCGCTTTCAGTGTGCCATGTCACCGCGAATCGCGGCGACCCATCCATCTGGTGGGACAAGCAAGCGCTTGTTATCCTATGCCGTCATCGCGCGGGCGCGGCGGGCGGCCTGGCTGTAGCGGAGGTGGGCGGGGACGACGCGCAGGCTCTGGTGGAGGGTTTTCAGGGTCATCGTCGCCCAGAGGTCCTCGAAGGGCGTGGCCGGAACACCGTACAGGCGGCGGGCCCAGCGCGGAAGGGTGGCGAAGGACAGGAGCACGACCAGGGGGAACGCGGGCTTGAGCGGGGTGAGCCTGCGGGGAAGCGGGGCGTTGATGGACATGCGGAGGGGGTGGGTGGCCTCGGGGACGAGGTAGAGGCGGGGGCGTTCGGATTCGATGTAGTCGCGCATCTCGGCGACGCTGCCCGGGACGTCCCGCGGGCGGAGGCCGACCAGCTTGGCGGCCTGGCGCCACTCGGCGACGAACCGGTCGGCGTCGGCGTCGCTCAGGGGGACGCCGGCGCGGCGGGCGACCGAGAGGTAGGAGTCGACTTCGCCGACGTGCACCCAGCGCAGGGCGTCCGGGTCGTCCAGGTGGAACTCCTCGCCGGTGTCCGGGTCGACGGCGGTCAGGGTGCGGTGGATGCGCCGCACCCGGCTCGCGGCCTTCTCGACCTCGGCGCGGGTGCCGTAGGTGCGCACGCGGACGAACTCGGTCGTGCGCGTGAAACGGGACCAGGCCTCCGCGGGGTTCAGGAGGTCGGAGTTCTGCTGGACGCCGCGCATGGCGCGCGGGTGCAGGCCCTGCATGAGCATGGCGCGGAAGCCGCCCACCAGCAGGATCGGCTCCCCCATGACCCGCCAGGTCACCGACCCGGGGCCGAAGATACCGTGGTCCTTCACACGTTAATGCTTACCCCAAGCGCGGATGTGCCAACGCCAGCGCGCGCAGGTCCCGCACGGCCTGGGCCGGATCGTCGGCCGCGTAGACCGCGTTGCCCGCCACGAACACGTCCGCCCCGGCGGCGGCGCAGCGTTCGATCGTCTCGGCCGAGACGCCGCCGTCGACCTGCAGCCAGATCTCCCCGCCGTGCTTCTCGATCAGCGCCCGGGTCCGGGTGATCTTCGGCAGCACCACGTCCAGGAACCGCTGCCCCCCGAACCCCGGCTCCACGGTCATCAGCAGCAGCATGTCGATCTCGGGCAGCAGATCCTCGTACGCCTCGATCGAGGTGGCCGGATTGAGCGCGAACCCCGACCTGGCCCCGGCCGCCCGGATCGCCCGCAACGTCCGCACCGGCGCCTTGGCGGCCTCGGCGTGCACGGTCACGCTCCCGGCCCCGGCCTCCGCGTAGCCGGGCGCCCACCGGTCCGGATCCTCGATCATGAGATGGCAGTCGACCGGAATCGGGGTGGCCCGCAGCAGCGCCTCCACCACCGGCAGCCCCAGTGTGAGATTCGGCACGAAATGGTTGTCCATGACGTCCACGTGCAGCCAGTCGGCCACCCCTTCGACCCGCGCCGCCTCGTCGGCGAGACGGGCGAAGTCGGCGGACAGGATGCTGGGCGAGATCTGTACGGCCATGACCGGCAATTCTACGGCGAGACCCGCGGGCTTTACCGATTGCCGGGTGCCCGCGTCCTAGCCTCGACATCATGATCCAGGCACAGGGCCTCACCAAGGTCTACGGCGCGAAGACGGCGGTCGATCACATCGACTTCGAGGTCATGCCGGGTGCGGTCACGGGTTTCCTCGGCCCGAACGGCGCGGGAAAGTCCACCACGATGCGGATGATCCTCGGACTGGACCACCCGACGGCCGGGCGGGTGACTGTGAACGGGCGGCGTTACCGGGAGCTGCCCGCGCCGCTGCGCGAGGTGGGCGCGCTGCTGGAGGCCAAGTCCGTGCACGGGGGGCGCACGGCGTACAACCATCTGCGCTGCCTGGCGAAGGCGAACGGGATCGCCCGGCGGCGGGTGGCCGAGACGCTGGATCTGGTCGGGCTGACCGAGGTGGCGGGCAAGCGGGCGGGCGGGTTCTCGCTCGGCATGGCGCAGCGGCTGGGCATCGCGGCCGCGCTGCTCGGCGACCCCGGCGTGCTGCTGTTCGACGAGCCGGTCAACGGCCTGGACCCGGAGGGCATCCGGTGGATCAGGCAGCTGATGCGGAGCCTGGCCGCCGAGGGCCGGACGGTGTTCGTCTCCAGCCACCTGATGGCGGAGATGGCGCTGACCGCCGAGCGGCTGCTGGTCATCGGCAAGGGCCGGATCCTGGCCGACACCACGATGAGCGCCTTCATCGCCGCCAACGCCTCCAGCCACGTCCGGGTCCGCTCCCCCGACCTGCTCGCCCTGGCCTCGCTGCTCACCGCGCGCGGCTGCCGCACCGCCCCGGCCGAGCGCGGCTGCCTGCTCGTGTACGGCGTGAGCCCCGCCCAGATCGGCGACCTCGCCTACGCGGCCCGGCTCCGCCTGCACGAGCTCTCGGTGGTCCAGCCGTCCCTGGAGGACGCGTTCATGCGCCTGACCGCCGACAGCGTCGAGTTCCACGCGCACGCCAGGGACGCGGCGTGAGCCGCGGGTCGCGCCGCCGCGCCACCTTCGCCCAGGCCCTGGCCGCGGAATGGCTGAAGTTCTTCACGGTCAGGTCCACGTTCTGGGGCCTGCTGGCCACCGTGATCGTCACGGTCGGCCTGTCCGCGCTGCTCGCGCTCGCGTTCGTGGTCTCCCTCGACCAGCTGCCCGCCGCCCGCCGCGCCGCCTTCGACCCGGGCGCGTACGGCCTGGCCGGGCTGAACTTCGGCGTCATCACACTGGGCGTGCTCGGCGTGCTGACCATGTCGGGCGAGTA
Organism: Acrocarpospora sp. B8E8; assembly: GCF_039871605.1. Lineage (NCBI taxonomy): Bacteria > Bacillati > Actinomycetota > Actinomycetes > Streptosporangiales > Streptosporangiaceae > Acrocarpospora > Acrocarpospora sp. B8E8. Next base: position 126,292 of record NZ_JBDPLV010000028.1, read on the forward strand.
CTCCACCGGCTCGATCAAGTCCACGCTGGCGGCGGTGCCGCGCCGGGGCCGGCTGCTGGCGGCCAAGCTGGTCGTGCTGGCGGTGGTCAGCCTGATCACCGGCCTGCTCGTGTCGTTCGCGTCGTTCTTCGCCTCGCAGGCGGTGTTCGCGACCAGGGGCCTGGCCGCCACCCTCGGCCAGCCGGGCCTGCTGCGCGCGGTGCTCGGCGGCGGCCTCTACCTGGCGCTGGTCGCCCTGTTCTCGCTGGGCTTGGCGACCATCGTGCGGCACACCGCCGGGGCGATCACGGCCGTGCTGGGCGTGCTGTTCGTGCTGCCGATCTTCGGCGCGTTCCTGCCCGGCGAGTGGGGCGCGACGACGCAGAAGTTCCTCCCGTCCACGGCGGGCGCGGCGATCATGAACGCGGCGGAGACGTCCGGCTCGCTCGCCCCGTGGACGGGATTCGGGGTGTTCGCCGGATACACCGCGATCATCCTGGCCATCGCGCTCGGGGCGTTCCGGCGGCGGGACGCCAATTAACCAGAAACCCGTCCCATAGACAGCCGCATAGCCGCCGACCAGGCGATTCACCGCTGCGGCTGTCCAGATCACGACTTTCTAATTAAAACGTTTCCTGAGCAGGGCCAGGAACATCGCGTCGGTGCCGTGCCGGTGCGGCCAGAACTGGGCGTACGGGCCGTCGCCGAGGCCGGGGACCTCCGGCAGGAACTCCCGGGCGTCCAGCGTGTCCACCCGGCCGGCCACGTCGGCGATCACGGCTCTGGTCTCGGCCAGGTGGGGCGAGCAGGTGATGTAGGCGACGATGCCGCCGGGCCGTACCGCGTCCAGGGCGGAGTCGAGCAGGCGGCGCTGCAGGCGGGTGAGCTCCGGCATGCCGCTGGGGTCGCGCCGCCAGCGCGCCTCCGGGCGGCGGCGCAGCGCCCCGAGCCCGGTGCACGGCGCGTCCAGCAGCACCCGGTCGAACGCGCCGGGCCGCCAGGCGGGCGCCAGGCCGTCCGCGACCACGACCTTGGCCTCCTTGGTGGTCCGCCACACCATCCTGGCCCGGTGTTCCTGCAGGTCGGCGGCGAGCACCCGGGCGCCGGTCTGGACGGCGACGGCGTCAAGGAGCCCGGCCTTGCCGCCGGGGCCCGCGCACATGTCCAGCCAGAGGCCGTCCCGGTCCAGGGGCACCCGGGTGAGCGCGAGCGCCACCAGCTGGCTGGCCTCGTCCTGCACCGCCGCGCGGGCCTCCCCGACGGCGGCCAGCGAACCCGGATCGCCCTCGGTCATATACGCGCCGTACGGCGAGTACGCGGCCGGTTCCGCGCCCGCCGCGACCAGCTCGTCGATGGTCGCCCGGCCGGGGCGGGCCACCAGGGCCACCCGGGGACGCTCGTTGTCGGCCGCCAGCAGCGCGGCCGTCTCGGCGAAGTCGCCGCCGACCGCGTCCCGCAGCGCGGCCACGATCCAGGCCGGATGGCTGTGCACGATCGACAGGTGGCCGATCGGGTCCTTGTCCGCCGGTGGGGCGACGATCTCCAGCCAGTCCGGCAGGGAGCGCCCGGCGACCTTGCGGAGCACGGCGTTGGCGAACCGGGACGGGCCCTCGCCGACGCGCAGCCTGACCAGGTCGATGGTGGCGCTGACCGCGGCGTGCGCCGGGATGCGGGTCTTGAGCAGCTGGTGCGCGCCCAGCCTGATCGCGTCCAGCAGCGGCGGATCCACGTCCTCCGGGGCCCGGTCGCTGCACGCGGCCACGATCTCGTCGTAGGTGCCCAGCCCGCGCAGCGTGCCGTAGGCCAGCTCGGTCGCCAGCGCGGCGTCCCGGCCGGTGATGCCGCGCTGCCGGAGCATGACCGGCATCAGCAGGTTCGCGTACGCGTCCCGCTCGTCGACCGCGCGCATCAGGTCGTAGGCGGCGTTGCGCGCCGCATCCCTGACCGGCTTGGAAGGCTTCTTCCCGCCTCGCCGGTTGGCGCCCTGGCTCATTCCGGCCCGGTTTCCCGTCACTAGTCCAGCCGATCCTGGTCTGTTATGCGGACGCCGCGCGCCCAGTCTCCCGCCAGCATCTGGCGCTTCCCTTGTGGCCGCACCTCGCCGAGCTCGACCGGGTGGCTGCCCGTGCCGGCGAGGACGCTGTTCTTGCTCACCCGGAGCTCGCCCGGCTCCAGCTTCTCGGCGTCCGGCCGGAGCCGGACCGGGCCGAGCTTGACGCGCTGGCCGCGGAACTCGGTCCACGCGCCGGGGTTGGGGTCGCAGGCCCGGACCAGCCGGTCCACCCGCATGGCGGGGGCCGCCCAGTCCACCCGCGCCACCTCCACGGTGATCTTCGGGGCCAGGCTGACGCCGTCGGACGGCTGCGGGCGGGCCTCCAGCGTGCCGTCCTCGACGCCGTCCAGCGTGGCGGCCAGCAGGCCCGCGCCGGACTCGGCCAGCCGCCCGAGCAGCTCGCCGCTCGTGTCCGCAGGCCGGATCACCTCGGTGACCACGCCGAACACCGGACCGGCGTCCAGCTCGCGGACGATCCGGAAGGTGGCCGCGCCGGTGATCTCGTCGCCGTGCAGGATCGCGTGCTGCACGGGGGCCGCGCCGCGCCAGGCGGGCAGCAGCGAGAAGTGCAGGTTGATCCAGCCGTGCTGGGGAATGTCCAGGGCCGCCTGCGGCAGCAGCGCGCCGTACGCGACGACCGGGCAGCAGTCCGGGGCGATCTGGCGCAGCCGGTCCAGGAACGCGGGGTCGCCCGCCTTCTCCGGCCGCAGCACCTCGATGCCCGACTCCGCGGCCAGCGCGGCGACCGGGCTGGGCCGCACCTTGCGCCCCCGGCCCGCCTCGGCGTCCGGCCGGGTGACCACGGCGACGACCTCGTGCCGGGACGCCAGCAGCGCCCGCAGCGACGGCAGCGCGGTCTCGGGCGTGCCCGCGAAGACCAGCCTCAACTCAGTCCTTCCTGGATCACGCTAGATGGCCCGGCCCTGTGTGGCGTGCGGCGACACCTTGACGACCGGGGCCGACATGCCGCTCCACTCCGCCTCGCGGATCGCCTTCATGGCGAGTTTGCGCTGCTTGACGTCCATGCGGTCGATGAACAGCACCCCGTTGAGGTGGTCGGTCTCGTGCTGGAGGCAGCGGGCCATCAGCTCGGAGCCCTCGATCGTGACAGGCTCACCGTACATGTTGAAGCCCTTGGCCACCGCCCGGATCGCCCGCGGCGTCGGGAAGGTCAGGCCGGGGAAGGACAGGCAGCCCTCCTCGCCCTCCTCGTCCAGGTCGGCCGACAGGTCCAGGTCCGGGTTGATCAGGTGGCCCAGCTCGTCGTCGATGTAGTAGGTGAACACGCGCAGGCCGACCCCGATCTGGGGCGCCGCCAAGCCCGCGCCCGGCGCGTCCATCATGGTGTCGGTGAGGTCTTTGACAAGCTTGCGCAGTTCCTTGTCGAAGTCTGTCACCGGATCCGCGGGCGTGCGCAGGACGGGGTCGCCGAACAGGCGGATCGGCTGAATGGCCACCAGCGGGCTCCTCATCACCTAGGGATCACTCAGAGGGTTATTCAAAAGATCGCCCCTTACGACGTCCCCTGCACGCTGGCGCAACCCCGTCGAACTGCGCCGGGCTCCTTTTGAATAACCCTCTCAGTTTACGGGTCCCGCGGAGGCGGCCTGGTCAGTGCGCGCGGGAGCGGGCCTTCATCGCGGTCTTGCGCGCGGCCTTGGCCACGACCACGTCCGGATGGTGCTTGCCGAGCAGCTCCAGCACGGCCAGCGTGTCGGGGTGGTCGGCGGCGCCCATCTCGGGGACCAGGCTCAGTAAGTCCTCCCCGAGGATGTCCAGCTTGGCCGGCGAGTCCACCCGGGGTTTCAGGTAGAGTAACGCGGCCAGCGTGTCCACCGCCACCCAGGCGCCGTCGCCGCCGCCCAGCGCCGGGGCCTCCAGGTCCCTTACGCCCAGCCAGGCCGCCGCGTACCGCCACATCATGGGCTCGTCCAGGGCTTCCCGGACGGCGGAGGCGGCCTCGGGGCCGAGCTCCTCCAGGATGGTCCCGGCGGTGCCGCGCTGGGCGGCGTTGCCGGAGGCGGCGATCTTGATCAGGTCGCGGGCGGCCTCCTCGGGGACGCGCCGTTCCAGCCAGAGCGTGGCCGCGCTGGCCGAGGCGCGGCCCGCCAGCAAGGCGTCCACCAGCTCGCCGGCGCTGAGCTCGGCCAGGCCCGCGACCTCGCGGAGCGACGGCGCGTCGTGGCCCTCGCGGAGCAGGTCCCGCCGGACCGCCCAGACGCCCGGCGGGGTGAGCCGGACCAGGTCCCCGGCGATCTCGATGAGCCCGCAGTAGCGCAGCAGCTCCATCGCCTCGGCCAGCTCGGCGGGCAGGGACAGGCGCAGCCGCCGCAGCTCGGCCGGGCGGGCCTCGCAGCCGACCTCGTGCGCCTGCAGGATGCCGGAGGCCAGGGCGGCGAACGCCATGCCGTCGCGGACCGAGTACATGGTGGCCAGGATCTCGGTCAGGTGCTCGTCGATCACCGCGGAGCCGGTCAGGCCGGCGCCGGTCTGGGCGTCGGTACGGTCCAGCACGTCCATGACCACGCCGTCCCAGAACTCCATCGGGTCGGTGAAGCCGGGGCCCGGCCGCGCGCCCTCCCGGGTGATCTCGATCAGGCGGCCGTTCACCGCCACGATCCAGAGCAGTGCGAGCCGCCGGGGCGGCAGGCCGAGCGCCTCGACGGCCGCGGCGGCGTCGCCGGAGGAGAGCAGGTTCTCCCCGGTGACCGCGCGGACGCCGGTCCAGGTGGCGAGCCGGTGGGCGTCGCGCACCAGGGGCACCGCGAGCACGATGGCCGCAAGCTCGTCGTCGAGCGCCAGCTCGACCGGCGGGAATGTGAGCACGTCGCTGTCGAGGATCCCAGAACCAGGCATCTCTGCAACTTACTCCACAGGAGTTACCTGATGCCCCGCGAACGAGCCTTGAAGGCGGCCTTCCTCGCCGCTTTCGCCGCCATGTCGTCAGGCAGCGTCTGGCCGAGCAGCTCGAGCACCGCCACCAGATCCGGGTGCTCCACCCGCCACAGATCCTCGATCACCTCGGGCGGCGGTCCGGACGCGCCCATGTTCTCGGCGAAGCGCTCCGGGTCGGCCTCGGCGGCCGGCAGGGCCAGCGCGAGCATGTCCACGGTGAACCACAACATCTCGGCCTCGGTCAGCGGCGGCGCGTCCAGGCCGCGGGAGGACAGCCAGTGGATCGCGTGCGGGCGCAACTCCGGGTCGGCGAGCCGGTCACGGACCGAGGGTTCGGCGGCGTGGCCGAGCCGGTCCACGATCGTCACCGCGACGCCGCGCACCTGGGCGGGCGCGCCGGCGACGGCGGCCAGCAGCTCGGCGGCGGCGCCGGCGGGACTGCGGGCCGACAGCCAGCGGTCCACGTCGCGTTCGGTGACGTCGTCGGGGGACCAGTCGTGCAGCAGCCCGGAGATCAGCGATCCGGCGTCCCCGGCGGCCAGGTCGGCGGCGACCGGGGCGTCCAGGCCGAGCTCGTCATACATCTCGCGCAGGCCCCACTGGCCGTGCTCGGTGAGCGTGAGGCCGCCGGGGGTCAGCCGCACGGTGCCCGCGTAGGACAGGGCCGCCAGCGCGGCGGGCAGGTCCTCGACCAGGCCGCCGTCGCCGACCTCGCGCAGGTAGTCGCCGACCTGGTCGAACGGGACCGGCTCCTGCAGCCGGTAGAGCAGGTCGTGGAGGGAGTAGATGGCGTCGTCGACCAAGGTCTCGCCGGTGACCTCGCGGCCCTCCTCGCCGAGGAACTCGACGGTGCCGACCCACAGGTCCAGCACGTCCTCCTGGGCTCTGGCGTGCAGCGGGCGGAAGCCCGGCTCCTTGACCACGGTGGTGCCCGCCAGGTCGGCCAGGCCGAGTTCCAGGGCCAGCCGCCAGGCTAGCGCGGGCCTGGCCACGCCCAGCTCCTGGGTGATCAACCGGGCGTCCTTCACCCGCAGCGCCTTGCGGACGGTGGTGGTGCGGTTCTGGTCGGCCAGCCAGGCGGCGACCGTGTGCGCGTCGCGGAGCAGCGGCACCTCGCGGACGGCGGCGGCGATCTCGGCGGCCGGAGCCAGCCGGACGGGCGGGAGGGGGGCGCAGCCGGGGCAGTCGCACTCCTCGTCCAGGGTGGCCGTGTCCCTGACCACCTCGGCGGTCGCGCCCTGCACGGGCAGCGGGTCGCCGAGTTCCAGGGAGTCGGCGCCGATGGCGCTGAAGATGCTCTTGGCCATGCCGAACTTGCTGGTGTCGGCCAGGGCGGCGGGCATCTCGGGGCCGATGCGGTCGAGGGTGGCGCGCATCCGGGCGGCCGCCTTGGTGGCGATCTCGCCGGTCTCGACCAGGAACTCGATCAGCGTCCTGGCGGCGGCCACGGTCTCGGGGGCGGTCTCCGGCGGGGCGATCACCTTCCGCGGGTAGATCTCCAGCAGGAGTTCTTCGAACGTGCCGGGCCGGAAATCGCCTAGCTCGTGCACCTCCAGGTAGTCGCTGGCGTAGTCACACAGCAACCGCACTTCGTCGACGTCGACCTCGACGCCCTTCTCGTTGCCCCACACGCGGAGACCGTCGATGGCCCGGTTCACCCATTCGATCGACACAGGGAGACGCTAACGGGTTACTGACCGCATCGCGAATCGGCGCGAACCTCCTGTGCGGGGTGTGACGGGTGGGTTCAGATCAGGTCGAGGGGGTCGATCTGGACCCGTACCAGGTCGGCCTTGCGTGCCGAGCGCACGCCTTCGGCGCCCTTGAGCACGCGGGCGAGCTCGGCGCCGCCCGCGCGGGGGACGCGGATCATGGCACGTTCCTGCTCGGCTTCGACCGGGACCGGGCCGAGCACGTCGGCGCGCGCGGGCAGGGGCAGCGCGGCGAGCATCTCGCGGACGGCCGCGGGGGCGCCGGTGAGCGTGGCCATCCGGGTGGCCGGGGGGAAGCCCAGTTCGGTGCGGTCGCCCAGCTCACGTTCGGCGTGGGTGACCGGGTCCCAGCGCAGCAGGGCCTGGACGGCCGGGATTCCGGCGTCGGCCAGGACGACCACCTCGGCCCCTGGCCGTACCAGGGCGGCGGCGTTGAGCCAGCGGCGCAGGGTCTCCTCCGCGGAGCGCAGGTCGGGGCGGCCGAGCAGCGCCCAGCCGTCCAGCAGCACGGCCGCCGCGTATCCGCCGTCGGGCACGGGCTCGGCGCCGGGGGTGGCCACCACCAGGGCGGGGGCGGAGCCGACCGTGGCTTGCACGCCGTCCCGGCCCGAGGTGGTCACCCGGACCGAGGCGAAGGCCCGGCCGAGCTCCTCGGCGGTGCGGCGGGAGCCGACCACGCTGGCCCGGACCCGGACGCCGCCGCAGGCCGGGCAGCGCCACTCCCCCGCGATCCGGCCGCACCAGCGGCAGTACGGCATCGCGTGCCCCCCGCGCAGCGCCAGCGGCCCCGAGCAGGGACCCGACGGGGTGTCCGCGGCGCACCGGGCGGGCGCCCGGCAGTGCTGGCAGGCCAGCGACGGCAGGTAGCCCCGGCGCGGAACCTGGACGAGCACCGGGCCGTGCTCGAGACCCTGCTTGAGCGCCCGCCAGGCCAGGCTCGGCAGCCGGGCGGCGCGGGCGGCCTGGTCCCTGGCCAGCTCGGCGTCGTCGCCCGCCGGGCGCACCCGGGGCGCTCGCGCGCGGACGCCGTCCCGGTCGGCGACCAGGGGTTTGGCCCAGCCGGTGGCGATGAGCTGCGCGGCCTCGGCGGTCATCGCGTACCCCCCGATCAGCATGCCCGCCTCGGCCTGGTGCGCGCGCAGCGCGAGCACCTCCCTGGCGTGCGGGTACGGCGCGAGCCGCTCGGCGTGCAGATCGTCCCCGTCGTCCCAGAGCACGGCCAGGCCCAGGTCGCGCACCGGCGCGAACGCCACCGCCCGGGTGCCGATGACGGCGCGCGCCTGGCCACGCAGCACCCGCAGCCAGCGCCGGTAGCGCTCGGCCGGGCCCAGGTCGGCGGTGAGCGCGACATGCTCGCCGGTGGTCCCGTCGGAGGTGCCGCGTTTGCGCGCGGGCGAGGCCACATTCTTGCCGCCGGCGGCGCCCTTGCCGTCGGAGGCGGCCCGTCCGCGGGTCGCGCCGGTGAGCGCCCGGTCGAGCAACGCCACATCCTTGCCGTCGGGCAGCACGACCAGCGCGCCGCGTCCACCCGCCAGCGTCGCCCGCATCGCCTCGGCCACGGCGGCGGGCCACGACGGGCCTTCATCGTCGGTGCCGGGCACCGCGCACCAGACGGCCCGAGGCGTGCGCCCTTCGCGCAACGCGGTGAGGAACGATCCGCCGATCGGGTAGGGCGCCCACGCCTTCCCGGCGGGCGGCTCGCCCGCGTCGGCCCGGAGGCTGGACGGCTCGCCCGCATCGGCCTGGGGGCTTGGCTCCTCTGCCTCGACCTTGGCGTGGCGCGGTGGGATCGCGAGCCGCAGTACATCCGACATCGTCCCGGCGTAACGGTCGGCGACCGCCCGGGCGAGGGCGGCGATCTCCGGGGTCAGCACCGGCTCGGGCGAGACCACCCGGTCGAGGAACAACAACGTGCCCTCGTGCTCGCTTTCCGCGGCCCGCTCCAGCAGGAAGCCGTCGGTGAGTTTCCCGGCGAAACGCACGCGCACCCGGCAGCCGGGCACCGCGTCCTCGTGCATCGACGCGGGGACGAGGTAGTCGAACGGCCGGTCCAGGTGCGGCAGCGGCGAATCCACCAGAATCCGGGCGACCGGATCTTGCTCCGCCTGGTCGGGCGCACCTTTCGCGGGAGTCTTGCGCTTGCCGGGCAGCGCGATCAGCGCCTCCTGCGCGACCCCCCGAGGCTCACTCACGCCCCCCGTCCAATCAATGAGAAACCCGTCCCATAGCCGGCCGCATGGCCGCCGACCAGGCGGCTCACCGCCGCGGCCGTCCAGATCACGCCTTTCTCATTGAACCAGAACACGAAGACGGCGCCCAACTCGCGCCGGACGCCGTCTGCTCATGTACGGAATGGGGTTACAAACCGGCGGCCTGGCGCAGTGCGTCGGCGCGGTCGGTCGACTCCCAGGAGACGCCCTCCCGGCCGAAGTGGCCGTACGCGGCGGTCTCGGAGTAGATCGGGCGGAGCAGGTCGAGGTCGCGGATGATCGCGGCGGGCCGGAGGTCGAAGACCTGGATCACGGCGTCCTGGATCTTGTCCACGTCGACCTTCTCGGTGCCGAAGGTCTCCACGAAGACGCCGACCGGCTGGGCCTTGCCGATCGCGTACGCCACCTGGACCTCGGCGCGGTCGGCCAGGCCGGCGGCGACGATGTTCTTGGCCACCCAGCGCATCGCGTAGGCCGCGGAGCGGTCCACCTTGGACGGGTCCTTGCCGGAGAAGGCGCCGCCGCCGTGCCGGGCCATGCCGCCGTAGGTGTCCACGATGATCTTGCGTCCGGTCAGGCCGGCGTCGCCCATCGGGCCGCCGATCTCGAACCGGCCGGTCGGGTTGACCAGCAGGCGGTAACCCTCGACGTCCAGCTCCAGGTCGGCCAGGATCGGCTCGACCACGTGCTCGCGGATGTCCGGGGTCAGCATCTCCTTGAGGTCGATCTCCGGGGCGTGCTGGGTGGAGACCACGACCGTGTCGAGGCGGATCGGGCGGTCGCCGTCATACTCGATGGTGACCTGGGTCTTGCCGTCGGGGCGCAGGTAGGGCACGGTGCCGTTCTTGCGGACCTCGGACAGGCGCTTGGCCATCCGGTGCGCGAGCGTGATCGGCAGCGGCATCAGCTCGGGGGTCTCGCGGCAGGCGTAGCCGAACATCAGGCCCTGGTCGCCGGCGCCCTGGCGGTCCAGCTCGTCGGCCGTCTCGCCCTCGCGCGCCTCGTACGCGTCGTCGACGCCCTGGGCGATGTCAGGCGACTGCGCGCCGATGGACACCGAGACGCCGCAGGAGGCGCCGTCGAAGCCCTTGTGCGAGGCGTCGTATCCGATTTCCAGGATCTTCTCGCGGATGACGCCGGGAATGTCGACATAGGTCTCGGTCGTCACCTCGCCCGCGACGTGAACCTGACCGGTAGTGATCATCGTCTCGACGGCGACGCGGCTCTTCGGATCGTCCTTGAGCATGGCGTCGAGAATCGCGTCACTGATCTGGTCGGCGATCTTGTCGGGGTGGCCCTCGGTTACCGACTCGGAGGTGAACAGGCGACGGGACAACTCGTGGCTCCTATATGCAGCGGCTGCTGGCGTCTAAAATAGCTTCGCCGAGTGTAGCCCTACCGAGCTTGGCGTCGCGAAACTGTCTCAAATCTACAAGTCGGGAAGGGGATCGCGCGGAAGATCTCCGGGCGCGAACGCTTCCGCGTCCGCCGCGCCGACAACCGCGACATATTCCTCGTCTACTTCGAACACCATCCCGCCGAACTCGATCGTGGGCCCGCCCGCGAATTCGATCGGTCCCAGTCTGGTACGGCGCGGGTGGACCGCCCACACCGACGCGGGCTCCGAGCGGTCGAACATCTTGGTCGCCAGGACGGTGATGGACCGGTCGGTGACGACGATCAGGAAGCCCGCCACGCCCGGGGCGCTCATCGACTGCGCCGGGAAGACGTAACGGAGATCTTCGCCGACAGGAAGCAAAGCCCGGCAGCGCGCTCGGATAGCGGCGGTCACCGGCATGGCTATCGCTCCTTCGCGTGCCCTCGTGCTTGTCGCTTGCCCGGGGTCGGCCTGGAAGCGCCTGGCGGCGGTGTCCGCCCTGGCGAATCCAGCGGTCGCACGTTGGCCTGTCCGGTGCCGATGGGCGTCCGGACTGGGGCCTAATCCCTGTTTGTCCCGGCGGGGCGGTCGTTACACCAGGCGTCCGGCTACCAGATCCCACACTATGCCCGCGAGATCCTCTTTTGGCCCACGCGGGATCTCAACCGGGTCACCGTCGGCGGCCAGCACGACGGCGGCGTTGTCCGGCGTGCCGAACGCCAGGTTCTCCCCCACCTGGTTGACGACCAGCAGGTCACAGCCCTTCCTGGCGAGCTTCGCCCGCCCGTTGGCGAGCACGTCGTCGGTCTCGGCCGCGAACCCGACGATCACTTCCGGGTACGGCCGGCCTTGCTCCCGCCGCTTCCTCCGGGTCTCCCCCAGCTCCGCAAGAATGTCCGGATTTTTCGTGAGATGGATGGGCTCTGGTTCGCCGGGCGTCTTCTTGATCTTCGTGGCCTGCTGCCGTACCGGCCGGAAATCGGCCACCGCCGCCGCCATCACGACCACGTCCGCGCCCTCCGCGGCCGCCAGCACGGCTTCCCGCAACTGGATCGCCGACTCGACGTGGACCACGCGCGCTCCGGCCGGATCGGGCAGCCCCACGTTGGCCGCCACGAGCGTGACCTCGGCCCCCCGGGCCAGCGCCGTCCGGGCCAGCGCGTACCCCTGCAGCCCCGACGACCGGTTCCCGATGAACCGCACCGGATCGATGGCCTCCCGCGTCCCCCCGGCGGACACCACCACCCGCCGCCCCGCGAGATCAGCCGTAGTCCCCTTCAAGACATCCCGACAAATCCGAAATATCTCCTCAGGATCCGGCAGCCGCCCCTTACCGGTATCCACCCCGGTCAGCCGCCCCACAGCGGGCTCGACCACAATCGCCCCCCGCTCCCGCAGGGTCGCCACATTGGCCTGAGTCGCCGGATGCTCCCACATCTCGGTATGCATCGCCGGCGCGAAAACCACCGGACACCGAGCCGTCAGCAACGTATTCGTCAGCAGATCATTGGCCAGCCCATGCGCGGCCCGCGCCATCAAATCCGCCGTGGCGGGCGCCACCACCACAAGATCAGCACTCTTCCCGATCCGAACATGCGGCACCTCTTCCACCGCATCCCAGACCTCAGCACTAACCGCCTTCCCCGAAAGCGCCGCCCACGTCGCCTCCCCCACAAACTTCAAAGCATCCCGAGTCGGCACCACCCGAACGTCATGCCCCGACTCCGTAAACAGCCGCAACAACTCACAAGCCTTGTACGCGGCGATCCCCCCACCAACCCCCAGAACGACACGAGGTTTCACCCCACCCACCCGCCCTTTGGGTCGCCCACGCTCAGCCCCACCCGCTGCACATTACCCGGCACCCGCACATGGGATTCGCTCGACCTGGCACGGGGGGGGCCCCCCCCCCCCCCC
>NZ_JBDPLV010000029.1:0-132142 GCF_039871605.1 Acrocarpospora sp. B8E8
AAGCATGACCGCTACGGCTGCGGACACCTTCACACCTTATCTTATTTCAACAAGATTTGCAGAGATGTGATGTGTAGGAACCCGCACGTGAGCGCACGTGCGGGTCACCAACTTCCGGAGCTCTGGGACTCCGCGTAGGCGGTGAGCGAGTGGGTATGGCGGAGGGCGACTACGGGTACATGCGGGATCGGTGGGGTAGCCGTGGTGGCGTTACCAGGGGGTGAACGGCTATGGCGGGGCCGGGGCGGGAGGTGAACCCGCAGGCGGTGCTGAGCCCTCTGACGAGGGCGGCGCTCTTCCTCGTGGTGACGATCGATCCAGGAGGTGAGTCCCGCGTGCGGGACTTGCTCGCTGATCTGGCAGGCCTGGAGAGGGCCGTCGGATTCCGGTCGCAGGAGGGCAGGCTGAGCTGCGTCACCGGGATCGGTTCACGGGCCTGGGACCGGTTGTTCGCCGGGCCGCGCCCCGCCGAGCTGCACCCGTTCCGCGAACTGACCGGCCCCGGTCCACCACGCGGTGGCCACACCGGGCGATCTGCTGTTTCACATCCGCGCCCAGCGGCCGGACCTGTGCTTCGCGCTGGGTCGGAGATCATGGACCGGGTGCGGGAGGTGGTGACGGTCCGCGATGAGGTGGCGGGATTCAAGTATTTCGACGTACGAGACCTGCTGGGCTTCGTCGACGGCACGGAAACACGTTGGTGACGCCTTCGCGTAGAACCGTGGCCAGCACGGTCGCCACCTCAGCGGGCAGCTCGCCGTAGTCGAGGTTTATCCGCACGTCCAGCTCCGCGGTGGCCAGCAACGACTGTGCGGTCCGGCACTCCGCCTCGAGTGACATCTCGCGATACTCGCTGGCCACCGACCGCGCGTCGGCCAGCGCGTGCCGGCAGATCTCCAGAACATCCGCCAGCACGGTACGGGCCCGGCCCGGGTCCCGAAGGATCAATCTGCGGGTCAGATCGCTCTTCAGCGTGATCGCCGACAGGCTCAGACCGACCAGGTCGTGCAGGTCCTGAGCGAATCGCAGCCGCGCCTCGGCCAACGCGACCTCGGCCAGTTCCCGCCGCGCGGCCCGCAGCTGGCGCACCGAACGCGCCATCCAGGTCAGGCTGTAGGTGATCAAGCCAAGGTTCACGGTGACCAGGAGTGCCGTCGACAGCATTCTCGCCTCTGCCGTCAAACGAGCCGGTGCGTCAAAGCCCGGAACTGCTGGACCTGCTCCCGATCGGGACGCCCGACCTGACCGAGCTCCCCGAATCGATCCTGCGACGTTTGTTTGAGGCATTCCGGCTGGGGTCTTTTATGACAAGGACACGGGCACGGCCATCTGTCTGATCACCAACGCCGGTGAATCGCAGTCAGCAGTTCAGCAAGCCGCTCAAGAAGTGATCAGGAACCGGCGAGATGAACCCGGAAAGAGCTGTCCATCTGTGGAGCCGTTCGTTTACCAGTTGGCCGTTCGACGAATCTGATCTGGGGGTAGGTGCCCTCTCGGTCCGGCCGCTAGACGGATCCTCCCACCGATGGGGCTGCATCTCTGCGGCATTCTATACGGAGCTTGCACAGGGAGTAAGTACACGGCGGGGATCAAACTATGGACTGAGCTCAGCGAAGACGTGAGGTAGTCCATCAAGCGACAGGGGCGACTCTTGCACGCTTAGGTTGGCGCATTGTATATTGAATGATGCTGGCGGTGGTAGCTAAGATACGCACGATTGATATGGTGTTTTTCGATCAAGACGCCTAGGGGCTCATTCCCAATCTGGTCAATAATCTCCAGAGCGTCCCCGATTACGATCGAACCATAGCGAAAGAGGTCGCGATGATTTGAGCATAGGCACAGCATGTTATCGAGCGAGTCGGGCCCGTTATGCGGAACGCTAAGGCCTTGGATGTGTACTGCCGAGGCAAACCGCAAACCGCCCGGTGCTTCAAGCGTCACACCGCACATCTGGCATGAGTAGTCATATATTCTATTTAACTTGTCAGCGAGTCGCAGGTCTGCATATATGCCACCCGATATCCTTGACCAGTTAGCTGCGTTCATGGCACTAGCAGGCGCATTAAGTTGCTTTTCTAGTCTAAATTGGAGAACGGAAAAGCCATCTACCCCCTTCTTGGTCCAGTAGTCTGTCACAGTATAGAGGCCGTCGTAGCTGTAGCCAGCCTGTGGTGAGAATTCTGGATTTCCGCCGGAGCCTCGGACAACGCGCACAGGGAACCCTGTCATGATGCTTTTTATTAGAGCGGCATTGCCACTGTCATAGGCTGATTGGTCGCGTACTTGGCGTCCAGTATTTGGGTCGCGCCCGCCGTGTCCAGTATAAATTATGACATTCCCGTAATCGTGGTCATCCTTATAGCCGCCTGAAACTACGATGGACTCGGCGCCACGATCGGCTGTGCCGCAGATTCCAGCCTGGAGCGGCCGGTGGACGCCAGCGTCATGCAAGTCCCTCCGCCGCTCATAAAGGGTTTGAGGGAGTGGATGATCAATTGGGCCAATAAGGGGGGAATCGTGATTATCTGAAAACCATTTATTCCGTACTAGGAATAGATTATGCGTAAAGTGTGTATCCCTTTTCTGGGGTACCGGCTTGCCTTTGTCGCGTAGCGCCGCTTGCGCGTGTCGAAAGATGTTGTTGACGGTGAGAAGTTCAGGTTGGTCCGGAATTCCCTCCCCTATGAGGCGAATTAGTTCACCACTAAATTCGCTATACTCATCGGCCGTAAGTGCGATTTTGTCCGAAGCCGCCATCACATACGTGCCGCTAACTGCCGCCATGTCTGCTAATAGCTCACCATCTTCTTGACCACTCATCACGCCTAGAACTCTGGCGCTATAGCAACAATCAAGTATGACGATCCTGTTTCGTGCTCGGCTCTCCAGAAGCTCATGTCTAAGATGCTCATAAGCTACCGCTGTGTAGAGGCGTTTACCGTCAGAACCAGGTATTGTGAGGTAAAGCTCCTTTCCGGAGGTATCCATAAGGCCATGCCCAGCGAAATACACGATCAGAGTATCTTCGGCTGCGGCAATTGCTGTCCGGACAGGGTCGAGCATCGCTGAGGCGGAGCCTGGGTTCGAGACCACTGTGCAATGTTCCTCAGGAAGTCCCCAAAGCTTCTCATCGCGAAATAGTTCACGAAAGGCCTGTAGGTTGTTTTCGACGGCCGGTAGATCCTTCATATGCATATAGGAGCTAGTGCCAATGAGGACTACTCGAGACGCTGTAACGCTAGGAAGACTCAATCTTGATCGTCACCCTCCAAAGCATCCAAAATCTTTAGTACTTCATCAATATTTGTATCAGTGAATTCTATGCGCAGATCGCCTCTGTACAAGATCACAGTTGGCTGATTGCGACGCGTTGCCCTCCATCCTGAGATCGTTTCAATGAGGGCAGGGAGTTGCAGACCGCTCGTCACAACTAGGGTGATGAGATCTAGAGTGTCGCCCATCTCATCGGGTTTGAGTTCTCTGCCATCGAGGCTAATATGAGAGTTCTGGCGAACGACAGGCTCATCCCGTAGCCAGTTGTACAGCGATCTAAGCTCTTCTTCCGGCTCTAAAGCGGTGATGGAAATTCGGATTTTCATCTATCTTTCCCTTCGTTAGGGGTGCCAAGTACGACAAGACAATCTTGTAGGGGTAGCTTCACAGAATTGCCAGGTTTATCTACTATTTGCGTAGCACCTCGGTGGGTCGTGAGTACATGAACACCTAACCGCTCGCTGGCGGAATCAGGGCCAATCGGCGTGTGCTAGCCCGTACTGTTTGGATTGCAACTTTTAATTGCACGCTGGCATGAGGAGCTGCTGTCACTGCGTCCGTCCCACGATCGGGGAACTGGTGTTCTTCGTTCTGATCAGCTTATACGCTGTTGACCCACTATGTAGCGGCTGTGGACCAGCGAGGAGAGGTTTCTAATGAGGCTCCGCCTCAGGCCGCCGAGGTTCGTGGTTCGGCTGGCGTAATCGCGCGGGTCGGTGGACACTCGCAACCGTAGGAACGGTTGCGGTAGGTGATTGATATGATCCGTCCCGTGACATTGACGGACATCCTCGACGGGTATGTGGTGCTCGACTTCGACTGCGTCGATCGGATCTATCTCAACGGGTACGTGCCCAGCCTGCAGACCGGCGGGCAGGTCGTCGGTTTCCCGCGACCGGTTTCACCAACAAGAACCTTCGCGTCTTGATGACCGGACTGCTCGGCAGCACCAGCTACACAACCGGCCAGATGACCTATGATTTGCGACGGCTCCGCCTCAATGGGCTGATCCGCCGCCGGCCCCACTGGGACAACTGGGTGGTGTTTTGCGGTCACTTCGAGGAGACGGCGCGCACGCTGGCCAAAGAGGCTGAGGCTCC
This sequence comes from Acrocarpospora sp. B8E8, assembly GCF_039871605.1. Taxonomy (NCBI): domain Bacteria; kingdom Bacillati; phylum Actinomycetota; class Actinomycetes; order Streptosporangiales; family Streptosporangiaceae; genus Acrocarpospora; species Acrocarpospora sp. B8E8. Next base: position 4,377 of record NZ_JBDPLV010000029.1, read on the forward strand.
ACGGCTCGCCAGCGTGACCGTGGCTCGGGCACATTTGACCGCTGGTACGCCGGACACTGGTACGGACGTCCACAGAACGATGCTTCTCGGGTGCTGGAGCGCCTCTTGGGCTTCCCCTGGACAGACCTGTTCTCTCCCGCCCCTGATGTCCTCCACGCCCGCAAGACCGTCCACGACCGTGACGGCTTACAGGCGTCCGTCGTCATCGGTGAGAGATGGCCCACTTCGCGACTGTTCCTCTCGGCGGCCGGTGACGTTGCGGACTCCTGGGAATTGATCGGACGCAACGTCCTGGACGGCACCACCTCGGCTGTCCACTTCCTCCCGGCGGCAAGACGTGGTGAGGAGGTCCGTCTCCGTCCTCCGGACACTGCGGCGCTGGGCAGGTTCCTCCGGCCAGCCCGCCGCGGCCTGCTCGTCGGGGTAGAGGAGCAAGACGATGACCTGCGCCTCTATGTCATCGACTCCGCGAACACCCGCAGGAATCTGGCCGCCTTCACACCCCGCGATGAGGGATTCGCAGTTTCAGGTGCCCACGAACTGGACGACCTGACGTACGGCATTCTGTGGTCCTTGGTACAGCTCGATGACGGACTCCTGGCCGATGACCAGACCCTTGATGACGAGCAGCAGGTGCTTGAGACCTACCTCCAGCTTCCGCGTTCGGCTCCCAGCCGGATGACACTTCCCATGCTCACCGCGGTGGGGGCCGCGTGGCTCGGGTCGGCGTTCTGCGCGCAGCATATTCAGCGTCGTCTCGATGGAGCGTCGGAGGTACCACTGTTCTGGACCAGGGAGCAAACCGGTGAGGAGGCCGCCGCCTGGCTCTTCTTCCGGCACAAGATCGCCTACCTGCAGTCTCTGGGGCGGCGGTTCGGTGGTGCGGTCAACAAGCTGTCGCGGACGTTCTGTATTCCTTAGGCCGAGGTCGCCCGCAGCGGTCGGTACGAGCGGGTTCTACTCTTCCTGGCCATTGCGCTGATGGAGATGTATGGAATCCGCGTCCAGGTGACGGCACGCCCTGAGTACTCCACCGTCGACGGATTCGTACTGGTGCCAGGTCAGCGCGCGATCGTGGCGACATGGGTGCGCACCGAAGCGCTCTGGCGAGCGGACACCACCACCGCCCGGGCCGACCTGCGTAGCTATCACGAGGCCCTTCGCGAGGCTACCGATCAAGGCCTCATGATAGGACCCGACCCCGAGACGCGGTTGCGTGCCCTGGCCGGCTACCTCGATCTCGACTGGCGCTGGATCACCAGCAGGTGCCGTGACCTGGGCGACTGCGGGGTATCCAGTCTGGTGCGCCCGCGCAGCAGACTGATCAGCGTCGAGGCCCTCGACCAGGTGCTGCGCTTCCTGGGCTGCCTTGCCGCCGACCGGTAGGCCGACGAAGCTGATCCCTGTACAAGCAGCCAACCGTCCCTGCAGAAAGGCCAGCCCATGCCTCCTGACACCCCAGAGCAGAACCGCCGAATCCTGGTGGTCACCCTCGGCGGCACGATCGCGATGAGCAGGGCCTCCGGTGAGACAGGTGGGGTGTCGCCACGCCTGGCCGGCGCTGACCTCGTCGCCGCAGTACCCGGCCTGGACCAAGGGATCACGATCATCGTTGAGGACTTCCGCCGGATCCCGGGCGCCTCACTCACCGTCGACGACATCGCCGAGCTTGTCGAACTGCTTCACAAGGCCGCAGCAACTGGCACAGACGGTTTCGTCGTAACGCAGGGGACCGACACGCTGGAGGAGACCGCCTACCTCTTGGACCTGCTCTACGACGCGGACGCGCCCTTGGTGCTGACCGGGGCGATGCGCAACGCCGCAATGCCCGGTGCCGACGGCCCAGCGAACCTGCTGGCGGCGACGCGCACGGCCGCCAGCACTGACGCTCGCGGCATGGGAGCGCTTGTGGTCTTCGCCGATGAGATCCATGCGGCACGCCATGTCCGGAAGGTCCACTCCACCAGTGTCGCGGCCTTCTCCTCACCGGGTGCCGGTCCGATCGGTCACGTGATCGAAGGGGTTCCTCGGCTGCACTTCGGGCTGCGACGCCACCGCGCTGTGCCGATGCCGTTGCAGCCGGCCGTCGTCGAGATCGTGTACACGACCCTGGGCGGCGACACCTCAGTGCTCAACGACCTTGACCTACGCGCGGATGGGCTGGTCGTTGCCGCGTTCGGTGCTGGTCACGTGCCGGAGACCTGGGTTGAACCCCTACAGAGGCTGGCGGAGCGCATCCCGGTGGTGCTGGCCTCCCGAACCGGGGCTGGCAGCGTCCTTACTGCCACCTATGCTTTCCCGGGCTCCGAAAGCGACCTGCTGGCTCGCGGACTGATCAGCGCCGGCTCGCTGGATCCCTACAAGGCGCGGCTACTGCTCTTGGCCCAGTTGCGCGCGGGGGTCGATCGCGCGAGGGCCAAGGCCGCCTTCACCGAACGTCGATAACCGCACTACGAGCAGGAGATCCGAATGCGCGCCACACAGTTCACCCGAGGCCGGGAGTTCGTCGTCGCCTTCGACCATGGGGAGGACTTCTTCACCTCGTTGGAGAAATTCTGTGCAGAGCATGCGATCCGCGCAGGCTATCTGCCCGCCTTCGTCGGAGGGTTCAGCTCCGCCAAGCTGGTGGGAACCTGTGGGCCACTGGAGAATCCCGAGGCCCCCTTGTGGGACCACATTGAGGTGAAAACGCTTGAGGCGCTCGGCGGCGGAACCTTGGCCTGGGATCCTGATCGGGACTGCCTAGCCCCCCACATTCATGTCTCAACCGGTCTGAAGGAGGATTCCGCTGACGGGCGGACCAGCCACTTGCTCGCTGCCCAGGTGCAGTTCATCGCGGAGCTCATCATCGTGGAGATCGCGGGTCCCAGCCTCACACGGCCTCGGCAGCCGAGCCTGTTTGACGTTCCACTGCTCACCTTTGATGAGCAGCGTTGACCGGGTTGGGAAAGATCGGAGAGCCAGGCCCAGAAAATGGTGCTTCATCAGCTGGTCGAAGCGGCGACGGCGGGACGGGCGGGGACCGCTGGCAGCCGCGTCGGCAAGGCCACGTGGAACTCGCCCAACTGACCTGCGAGCAGAGGCGGGCCAGCCCCGAGGCTTTGGTTTGACCTTGTGCTACAAGGATGCTGCAACCGTTCGCGCCATTGCGGTCGCCGGGCTCGGATGGAGGGATCTTGCTACCCATTTCGTCAGTGATCCAAGGCCAGGTCAGGCCGGGCGCTGACGATGTCACGCAGGAAGCTGCGTTTGGAATAGAACGTGCGCTGTTTCGCCATGCCCCTCGTGGCAAGGTAGTCCAAGAGCCAGTGGTCGATACGTTCCATCTCCCGAAGCACCTCGCCTTCGTCGCCGTTCGGAACGCTGCGGGGCACCCTCATCTCCTCGAACTGAGGCTTTCGGCGCGGACCGATATCAGCCCAGGCCCACCATCACGCACGCTTCGTGGCACCGGTACGCCAAACCGTTGCCAGTTCGCGGCCATTTCTCCGAAAGAAGATCACTCAACGTGCGAGAGCCTGCGGGCGGGGGATCAGGCGTTCCCGGATTGGGAATGCGCAGGAGTTGACCCGAAAATCGCGCTGGTGGTGACGGCAAGCCCTAGGTGGCACTCCACCTCGCCTCCGCGTCGCCAGCCGGAGGGCTGAGCGCCTATCCGCTCCCCTATACCGCATAGCTGCCTGATGATGACGCGAAGCCGCAGGCTGGCGCCACGAGCGAGTTTTGGCACCGGACAGACCACAGAGACTCCTCATTCAGCACTGCGCGACAGAAGTCGGAGATCAATGTCCGACTATCGGAGTCGAGTGTCGTGGGTTCTGCGAGAGAAGAAGTGGATATGCATCCGATCGGGCCGGGGTAGTCGACAAGCGAGAACGGAACTCACAGCCGCCTCGCCGAATGGGTCCGATCGTCGGCGTGCCTACTCCTCCGCGGCACCGCTGAGGTTGGACATCCGCTGGCTGATCTGATTGGCCGCCGCCAACAGCGCCGCGGTTCCCGACGTGATCGCTTCCGAGCGGACGAGGGGAGTGACGATCGCCAGACTGGCGACGACGCCGCCGTCGGCATGGACCGGAACCGCCAGTCCGGCCAGGCCGTTGTGGTACTCGTTGCTGCTCAACGCGAAGCCCTGGTGGCGCACCTGGGTGAGCTGTTCCACGAGCAGCGCCCGCTCCTCCGGGCTGGTCGTCGAGCTCCTGATGACCTGCTCGCGCTCGTCGTCGGGCAGGAACGCGAGGATCGCCCGCCCCGACGCGGTCCTGGTCAGCGGATACCGGTACCCGGGCGGGAAGTTGACTTGCAGCAGATGCCGACGCCCAGGGATGACGTCCGCCGACAGCGCGTCCGATCCATCGCGAACGACGAGCACGATGGTTTCGTTGATGGACTCGGCCAATGTGCTCATGGGCACGCGGGCCACATTGCGCAGTTCTTCCTCCATCTGCCGAGCCAGCGCGAACAGGCGGGGCCCGATGCTGTAGATGAGCTGCGCGCGCCGGACGAATCCGTGGACCTCCAGGGTAGTCAGGAGCCGGTAGACAACCGTTCGCGAAAGCTGGTGATGGCGGCTCAGGTCATTGATCGACATGGGCCCGTTGTTCGAGAGCGTTTCCACCAACTTCAGAGCCTGGTCGACGGTCTTGGAGATCTCGGGCACTCCCACCTCCGCTCGGACGCCCACTCATCCGAGCTGATGATATCCGAATAGCGGACTCCTCGGCGCGGCGGATGTCCGCCTACGACGCTAGGCGGACGCCGTGCCACGGTCGGGCGGGGGCGTCGGGTCTTCGGAGAGGCGTACCAGCATTTTTCCGATATTGCGGCCGGCCAGCAGGTCTCGGAACGCGTCGACCGCCGACTCCAGACCCGAGACGACCGTGTCGGTGCTCCTCAGCTGACCGTCCAGGAGCCAGGTGGTCGCCCGCGCGACGAAGGCCGGGTACTCGGCCATGTGCTCGCGGATGGTGAAGCCTTCCATGCGCAGCCGCTTGGTGAGCACATAGATGAGGTTGCTCGGACCCGGCTGCCCCTGGAGCGCGTTGTACTCACCGATGGCCCCACAGACCACGATGCGCCCGTGCTGGTTCATCGAGTCGAGGGCGGCCTGGAGATGACCGCCGCCGACGTTGTCGAAGTAGACGTCGATCTCGTCGGGGATGTTCGTGGCCACGCATTCGCTCAAGGACTCGACGTGGTAGTCGAAGGCGCCATCGAAGCCGAGGCCGTCCACCAGGTACGCCACCTTGGCCGGCGTTCCGGCGCTGCCGACGACGCGGCCGGCACCGAGGATTCGGGCGATCTGCCCGACGGCACTGCCGACCGCGCCGGCCGCGCCCGAGACGTACAGTGACTCGCCCGGCGTGAGGGCTCCGATCTGGGTGAGCCCGACGTACGCCGTGAATCCGGCCATGCCGAGCACGCCCAGGTGGGCGGTCAGCGGGATCCCGTCGATGTGCCGCACGGTGCTCGCGTGGCCGGCGTCGAGGACCGCGTGCTCTCGCCAGCCGAGGCGATGGCTGACCACGGTGCCCACCGGCAGGTCCGGGTGCTCGGACCGCTCCACCACGCCGATCGCGCTGCCGTCCATGACCTGGTCGAGCTCCCAGTGGGGGTACGAGGGGAGCTTGGCCATACGCACCCTCATGTACGGATCCACGGACATCAGGACGTTGCGCACGAGGACCTGGCCAGGACCGGGCGGTTCGAGCGAGGTGGTGACCATGCGGAAGTCGTCGGTGACCGGCATCCCGTCGGGGCGGCGCGCCAGGTGGACCTCTCTGGTTTCGTACCGGGTCATGACACGTGCTCGGAGAGTTCAGCCCGGACCTCCGCCTTGGCCACCTTGCCCGACATCGTCCGGGGGAGCGGCTCGGGTCGTACGTACACGTACTTGGGCACCTTGTAGTCGGCCAGTTCGAGCCGGCAGACGTCGAGCACCATCGCGGCCGTCAGGTCGGCCGAGTCGCTCACCACGACGGCGGCGGGCACCTCGCCCCACAGTGCGTCGGGCACGGCGACGACGGCGGCCTCGGACACCCGCGGATCGAGCATGATGATCCGTTCGATCTCACCGGGGTAGACGTTCAGGCCGCCGGACAGGACCATGTCCTTCTCCCGACCCATGATGGTGAGGTAGCCCCCGTGGTCCAGCCGGCCGAGGTCACCCGTGCGCAGCCAGCCATCGCGGAGGGTCTCGGCCGTGGCTTCGGGGTCGCGCCAGTAGCCCAGCATGACGGCGGCCCCCCGCAGGCAGATCTCACCGACCTCGTCGTCCGGCAGCGTCTCTCCCTCCTCGTTCATGATGGCGAGCTCGATGCCGTAGTTCGTGACTCCGGTGGATCCGGCCTTGCGCTCGAAGTCTTCCTGTGGCAGCGAAGCGCCCACGCCGGTGCTCTCGGTCATCCCGTAACCCTGGCCGATCGGCATGCCGCGCCGTAGATAGCGAGCGAGCGTGGCTGCCGAGGGCGGAGCCCCACCGGCCTTCGCGACCCGCAGGGTGCTCAGATCGGCGGTATCGAACCGTGGCAGGGCGGCCAGCTGGTCGAAGACCACCGGCACGGCCGGAAAGACGGTGATGTTCCCGTGCTCCAGCTCGGCCAGGGTGCGGGCCGCGTCGAATCGGGGGTGCATGACGAATCTCGCGCCGGTGTAGTACGTCGGCGCCCAGGTGGCCATGAGACTGCCGGTGAAGGCCAACGGCAGCACCAGCAGGCAACTGTCGTGCCTGGTCATGGACTCCGTGGTGGCGAACGAGATCGCCGCGGCCAGGAAGTTGCCGTGCGTCAGGATCGCACCCTTGGGGCGGCCGGTCGTGCCCGAGGTGTAGGAGATGAACGCCGGAACGTCCGGGTCCCCGACGGCCCGCTTCAGACGGCCCGTCGGCGCTCCGGCCGACGGGGCAGCCAGCGGGCGGGCCCACGACGGGCAGCCGGGTCCCTCCCAGTACAGCCGGAGTTCGCGGCCCTCGCGCAGCTCGAGGGCCTGGCGGGTGTACGCCTCGTCCACCAGCAGGGCGTCCAGCCCGGCGTCAGCCACGATCCAGCTCAGCTCGGGGATGGTGAGGCGGATGTTGAGCGGGACGACGATGGCGTCGAGCGCCACCGCGGCCAGGATGGTCTGGATGACCCCGACGCTGTTCTGGCACAGGTATCCGATCCGGTCGCCCGCGCGCAGGCCGTCCGCCGCGAGGTGTTCCGCGAGGGACTCGACGCTGTCGGCCAGTTCGCGCCAGGTCAGCGTCGTCCCGTCGCACTCGATCGCCACGGCGTTCGGGGTGCGGGTGCTCCAGTACGTGAGACTGGCCGTGATGCGGGGACTGGGCATGGTCACTCCGAGGTCGTCTGGTGCCGGCGGTACCGGAGGATGACGGGCGTGGACTGATCGGTGTCGTCGTACGCGCCGCGCGCTTCTGGCGGGTACGTGGACAGGATGCCGTCAGAAGCCGGCTGCTGATGGCGCCACTCGGAGTGGACCCGGCGCCGGGCCAGCTTCCAGTCACCGCCGCGCAGTTCCCAGCGGTCGAGGTAGCGGCCGCCGGCGACCAGGTCGTAGGCGCAGCCGGTGCCACCGAACATGCCGCCGAGCGGGGCGTCCGCGCGGACCCGGTGGTAGGCGGTGCAGAGCGTCTCGCTCACCGCCACCTCCCCGTCCAGGCTGATCAGAACGTTGCCCACCTGGTGGTGGGTGGCGTCGAGGGCCGCCGCGAACAGCGTGCGGCTGCTCTCCATCGCCTCCCGCCAGCCCTTCTCCGAACCGATCGAGGAGACCCACCAGGTGGCGTCGTCGTGGAAGACCTGGTCCAGCAGCTCCCAGCGCCGCCGATCCACACAGTGGGCGTAGAGGTGGATGCGGTCGGTGATCTCGGCCCGCGCGGCGAGCGCCTCCGGGCTGTAGTTCGCGGTGGGTGGCATGAGCTGTCCCTTCAATCAACCCCGATGGGCGTCTATCCATGTGGACACGGCATCGATCATGGTTGCCAGCTGCTCGGGTTGCCCGTGCAGGTAGTGGCGCCCCCCGGCGATGGCGGTGAGGGCGCGGTCGTCGTGCGGGATGCTGTCGTAGAGCTCGCGGGCGTGCGAGGGAAAGCAGCTCTGGTCGGCCGTGCCGTAGATGACGTGGACCGGCGCGGCGACCGAGGGCAGCAGATCGGGGGCGTGGCCTCTGCTCCGGCTGCGCGACCACTGTGACAACCAGGCTCTGACGGTCGTGAAATGGCCGAGGGTCGCCGGCTGGAAGTTGGCGTTCCAGGGGTCACCCCACAGTGTCCCCGGTTCCCGGTCGTTCGGGTCGATGGACAGGTCGACATAGCGCGGGTCCGCGCCGACGCCGTGGACGACGAACGGAAGGTCGGCGATTCCGCGGTCGGTCAGCTGGCCGAGCATCCCCTCCGCCCACGCCGTGATGGCGTCGTTGCGGGCCCGCTGGGCGGTTCGGTAGGCCCGCAGCCAGTCGGCGTCGTAGGGAATGCCGTTCGCGGTGTCGTACATGTCCAGCCCGGGGTCGCGTGCGAACGGCGCCGCTTCGTCGGCGATCGAGGGGTCCAGGGTCTCGGTCAGTAACTGCGAGCGGCCCGGGTGGGCCATGGCGAGGATGAGGAGGTCGGCCGGCGGGAGGTCGGCTCTGGTCAGATCGGGCCCGCCGCCGCCGGGGGAGGAGGTGATGCTCGGCCGTTCCGCCTGGTTCTGGTAGAGCGCGGCGAGCGCCCCGCCGCCGGAGTTGCCGAACAGGACGACCTGCTCGTATCCCTCCGTCCGCAGGTACCGGATGACGCTGCCCACGTCGACCACGCAGTTCTCCAGCAGGAGCGCGGAGTCGTTGCCGAGGTAGCGCGTGGTCATGCCGATGGCGTCGTACCCCGCGCCGGCGATCGCGGTCAACGCGTAGTGGCCCATGAAGTTCGAGGAGGGATGCACGGCGACGACGGCCGTCTCCGCCCGCCGGTCCGGGTGGGCCCGGTGCCGGGTGCACCACAGGGTGCCACTGATGCGGGCGACTCCCGAGTAGATCTCGTTCGCCGAAGGCACGTCCGCCATCGGCACGGCCAGCAGGTCCGTGCGGGTGGGGCTCACGACCTATCTCCGTTCGCTTATCGGACGTATATCTCCGATTCTTCCGCCACTCTGTCATCGGGGATCGAGGCCTGTCAATGCGGCGTCCACCTGTCAGGTGCTCGGGAAATGGGGCAGGTTCTTGACAGTCTGCGGGTCGGGCCGGGAAGGTGTAATCACCGATAATCGGACTCATATCTCCGACTCTTGTCGGATCTGGCGCTTAAGTGGAGGTGGCACCACACCGTGACGCGAGAGACCGTCCTCATCACCGGCGGAGCACGCGGCCAGGGCCGCAGTCACGCGCTCGGCTTCGCGGCACGCGGTGCCGATGTGGCCGTGCTCGACATCGGCGTACCGATCGACGGCCTCCCCTATGAACTGGCCACCTCGGACGACCTGCGGGAGACCGCCGACCTGATCGCCGGGACGGGCGCCCGTGGCCTGGCGGTCGCCTGCGACGTCCGCGACTCGGGTCAAGTCCAGGCGGCGGCCGACACCGTGCTGGCGGAGTTCGGCCATATCGACACGCTCGTCCTCAACCATGGTATCTGGAGCACGGGGCGGTTCTGGGAGGTGGCGGAGGAAGCCTGGACGTCGACGTTCGACGTCAACGTCAACGGAAGCTGGCGGATGGCCAAGGCGGTCGCGCCCTCCATGATCCAACGACGCGAAGGCAACATCATCATCATCGGGTCGACGTCGGCCACCATACCGACGCAGAACTACGCGCACTACGCGGCCTCCAAGGCGGCGCTCGTGCAGCTCACCAAGATCTTCGCCGCCGAACTCGGTGAGTTCGGCGTGCGGGTCAACTCGGTCAGTCCCGGGCTGGTCGACACGCCGATGATCAACTTCCAGGCGGTCTACGACCGCGTCCGCCCAGGCGCCTCCCGCGAGGAGTTCCTTGCGGGAGGGTATTCCATGACGCTGCTCGCCGGACGCCGCCAACTCGATCCCAGCTCGGTCACGGCGGCCGTGCTGTGGCTGGCCTCGGCGCAGGCGGCCGACATCACCGGTCTCGACCTCGTCATCGACGCGGGGAACCGCCTGCTGCCGCGCCACAACCCACGGCCGTGGACCCCCGAAGGGAATGCGTCATGACGTACTACCGGGCCGTCGGCTCGATCTCCCGCAAGCGCCACACGGCCCATCGTCCGGACGGGTCGACGCTGGTCTACGAGGAGATGATCGGCGAAGAGGGGTTCTCGTCGACGTCGTCCCTGCTCTACCACCGCAACCTGCCGTCCGCGATCGCCCGGGCCGCGACGTGGCAGCCGGGTGACATGGGCCTGCACGAGAACGAGCCGATGAATCCGCGGCATTTCACGCTGCACCGGCTCTTCCCGGCGGGCGGCGCCGGCAAGGACCTGGTCCGGGACCGGCGGCTCATCCTGGGCAACGACGACGTCCGCATCGCCTACGTGGTGGCCGGGGAACGCTCGCCCTTCTATCGCAACGCGGTGGGCGACGAGTGCGTCTTCATCGAGCGGGGCGGCGCTCGCCTGGAGTCGGTCTTCGGCACGCTCGAGGTGACCAGCGGCGACTACGTCGTCGTGCCCCGGGGGACCACGCACCGATGGGTCCCCGACCCCGGCGCCGGTCCGCTGGGGGCGTACTGCGTGGAGGCGAACTCACACATCCAGGCCCCGAGCCGGTATCTGTCCCGGCAGGGTCAGTTCCTGGAACAGTCGCCGTACTGCGAGCGCGATCTGCGCGGACCCACGGAGCCTCTGCTGGCCGAGGACCTGGGCGAGGACCCGGGCGACGAGACCGATGTGTACATCAAACACCGGGTCCGCGGCGGCATCGGGGGCACGATCCACACGATCCCGTTTCACCCGTTCGACGCGGTCGGCTGGGACGGGTGCCTGTATCCGTACGCCTTCAGCGTGCACGACTTCGAACCGCTCACGGGCCGCGTCCTGCAACCCCCGCCCGTTCACCAGGTGTTCGAGGGCCGCAACTTCGTGATGTGCAACTTCGTGCCACGCATGGTCGACTACCACCCCGACGCCGTGACGGCGCCTTACTACCACGCCAACGTCGACAGCGACGAGGTCATGTTCTACGTCGCCGGCAACTACGAGGCCCGTTCTGGATCGGGTGTCGCCCCCGGTTCGGTGACCCTGCACACCGGCGGCCATTCGCATGGCCCGCAACCGGGGGCCTACGCGGCGTCCATCGGCGCGAAGGCGGTGGACGAACTCGCCGTGATGGTGGACACGTTCCAGCCACTGCTGCTGGGCGAGGGCGCCCTCGCCAGCGACGACGGTGTCTATCTGCGTTCTTGGCTAGAGGGCTGAGTCCAGCCGGCGGATTTCGCGAGTGAGGAAAGAGATGAGCAGACTGCGGGACAGAGTGGCGATCGTCACCGGGGCGGGCCGGGGGCTTGGCCGGTCGTACGCCCTCCACCTCGCCCGGGAAGGGGCCAAGGTCGTTGTCAACGATCTCGGCGGCGGCCTGCACGGCGAACCCGGTCAGGACAGTCCGGCTGAGGATGTGGCCCGCGAGATCCGCGAAGCGGGCGGCGAGGCCATCGCCAATGGTGACGACATCGCCGACTGGGAGGGCGCCCACCGGCTCGTCCAGGCCGCCCTCGACGCCTTCGGGGACGTCGACGTGCTCGTCAACAACGCCGGGATCCTGCGCGACCGGATGCTGGTGAACATGACCGCGCGGGAGTGGGACGATGTGATCCGGGTCCATCTGCGCGGTCATTTCTGCCCGACCCGGGCGGTGGCCGCCCACTGGCGAGGCCGGGCCAAGGAGAACCCTGACCGCCCTCCCCGCGACGCGGCGCTGATCCACACGACGAGCATCTCTGGTCTGTTCGGCAGCCCTGGCCAGGCCAACTACGCGGCCGCCAAGTCGGGAATCGCCACGTTCGCCTACGAGTGCCACCTCGAGCTCAACGAGCGGCTCGGCGTGCGCTCCTACGCGATCGCGCCGAGCGCCAGGACCCGGCTGACCGAGAGCTCGCCGGCGGCGGTGGACGCCGTGGCGAAGCCGGACGCCGGGTTCGACTTCTTCGACCCGGACAACGTCAGCCCGTTCGTGGTGTGGCTCGCGTCGGCCGGGTGCGGCGCCCCCTCCGGGACGGTCTACACCGTGGAAGGCGACGAGGTGACCGTCGTCCAGCCCTGGACCCGGGGCCGCCGGATCAAGGCCGGTGACCATCGGTGGACGCTCGACCAGCTCGACAAGGCGTGGCCGGAGCTGTTCGCGGAGGCGGACGGGCATGCCTGACCGGCTTGGCAGCGTCCAGCTCACCGATGTCGTCCGCTACGCCGGAGCCAGCGGCGACCTGAATCCCCTGCACTACGATCCGTCGTTCGCCCGGGCGGCCGGCCACGAGGAGCTCTTCGCCATGGGCGCGCTCCACGGTGCGTGGCTGGTCTCCCACGTGGTGTCCCAGGGGGCGTCGCCGCCGGAGGGCGCACCGTGGTTCCTCCGGCTCAGATACCACGGGATCGTGCCACTCGGGCTCGACCTGGCGGCCGAGTCGTCGATCGGACCCGACCGGACCACCGCCGACCTGACCGGCGGTGGCGAGCGCAAGGTCAGCCTCGAACTGGCCGGCCTCGACGCGCCGCCCGCGGCCGGCGGTGGCCGCGACGAGCAACGGTGCACGTTCCCCGTCGAGCTGGGCACGTCGAAGCGGTTCGGGGAAGCGGTGCGCTGGCCAGAACCGCTGGCTCCGGGCCGCCCGGTCCCGCCGACCTACCTGTCCGTCCTGAGCTTCTGGCTGCCCAACCCCGATCCCATCGACCGAGTCGGATTCGACCGCTCCCGGACGCTGCTCGGCGAGACCTCGATCCAGCTGACCCGAGATCCGGTGCGCGTCGGCGAGGTCTTCGAGGTCCGGGAGTACGTCGGCGCGGAGCGCACGCGTGCGGGCCGGGCCGGTGAGATGCGCCTGGTGGATCTGGTCGCGGAACTCTCCGACGCCACCGGACTCCGCGTGGTCTACCGGAACACGTTCATCCTGATGCCGGCGCGGGCCGAGGCCGCGCCGCTGAACGGAAGCAGGGATCCCGAGACAGGGCAGGTCTTCTACCCGGCGAGGGCCCTGAGCGTCGACGGCCGGCTGCGCCCACTGGTCGAGTCCGCCCTCGCGACCGAGGGGGTGCTCTACTCGTGGACCACGTACGAGGGCACGGCGTACGGGCAGATCGATCTCGACGACGGGGTCCGGCTGCAGGTCCGGCTGGCGCCGGGCGAGCATCAGATCGGAGCGCGGTACCGGATGGCCGGCTCACCCGACGGGGACAGGTGGTTCGCGCATGCGTGACGTGATGGTTCTCGGCACCGGCATGGTGCCGTTCGGACGGTACGCGCCGGGCTCGGCGCGCCGGCTGGCCGCGGACGCGTCGGTGGCGGCGCTGTCGGACGCCGACTGCGCCTTCGCCGATCTCGACGCCTTCGTCTGCGGTTCCGCGCATCCGCTGACCCCGCGCGGGGTCTACCTCGCCAAGGAGCTGGGGGTCACTGGCCTGGCGGTGCTGCACGCCGAGCATGCCTCCGCCTCGGGCCTGGCGGCCATGCATCTGGCCTGGCTGGGGGTGGGCTCCGGCGCCTACGACGCGGTGCTGGTCCTGGGCGTCGACTGCCCGGAGAGCGAACAGTCCGCTCTGGAGATCATCGAGGGCGAGGGCAATCTGCCCGCTCCCGCGCTGTTCGCCATGTGGGCCCACCGCCGGATGCACGACCGTGGCACCACCCCGCGCCACCTGGCGGCGGTGGCCGCGAAGAACTGGAACTACGCGCGCGACAACCCCTACGCGGCCCGGCGGGCGGCCGAGCCGATCACGGTCGAGAAGGTCCTCGCCAGCCGCATGATCGCGCCGCCGCTGACGAGCATGATGTGCACCCCCTGGGGCGAGGGCGCGGCCGCCGCCGTCGTCTGCTCGGCGGAGTTCGCCGCGCGGTCCGGCGCCGACCGCGCGGTCCGGATGCTGCATTCACACGTGGAGAGCGAGACGTACAGCCCGGGGCACGTCTTCCAGGGGGCGATCGTCGGGCCGCCCGCCATGTCCCGGCGAGCGGCCGGCGCGCTCTACGAGGCCACCGGGCGGGGCCCGGCCGACGTCGACGTCGTGCAGGTGCACGACGCCTTCGCGATCGAGGAGTTGTACTACTACGAGTTTCTCGGGTTCGCCGCCGACGGCGATGCCGAGCGCCTGGTCGAGAAGGGCGCCTTCGGCCCGGGCTCGCGGGAGCGCTTCGGCCTGCCGGAGTTCTCCACGCACGGCGGCCTCATCGCCGGCGGCCACCCCGGCGGCCCGACCGGACTCGCTCAGGTCCACGAGACCGTCCGCCAGCTGCGCGGGGGCCGATCGGTCGGCCTGTGCCACATGCTGGGAGCCGGCTCGGTCGCCATCACGCAGATGTACGAGCGAGCGCGACCCTCATGACCGTGGAGCCTGCGGCACTCCGGGCGGAGGCGGCCGCCTGGCTACGTGAGCACGCGCCGCGGTTCGCCGCCGACGGCCCCGCACCGCTCTCCCCGTTCGAGGTCGTCGACGAGGCCCGGGAGCCGGCCCTCATCGAGCTTGCCCGCCGATGGCAGCGGCACAAGTTCGAGGCCGGATGGGCCGCCCTCTCGCTGCCGGCCACGCTCGGTGGACGCGGGTTGTCCCAGGCCGACGACGTCATGTTCACCGACGAGGAGTCGCGCTACCACGTTCCGACCCACGTGCTGGAAGTCACGACGCGGATGGTCCTGCCGACGCTGGTGCACTGGTCGCCCGAGAAACGCGCCTCGATCGAGGGGATCATCAGCGGCCGTGAGGTGTGGTGCCAGCTGTTCTCCGAGCCGGACGCGGGCTCGGACCTCGCCGCGCTGCGCACCCGCGCCACCCGCCAGCGGGACGGCACGTGGACGGTCACCGGTCAGAAGGTGTGGACGTCATGGGCTCATCTGGCCCAGCGTGGCTACCTGCTGGCCCGTACCGGTGCCGACGGCCACGGCGGCCTGACCGCGTTCGAACTCGACATGGCGGCACCTGGCGTGTCGATCCGCCGGATCCGGCAGATGACCGGGGCGTCGACGTTCAACGAAGTCTTCCTCGACCAGGTTCCGCTACCGGTCGGCGCGCCCATCGGCCCGGTGGGCCAGGGCTGGGCCGTGGCCATGACCACGCTCATGAACGAGCGCCTGGCCGTGGGCGCCGACCAGATCCCGTACGACGAGCTGCGAGCGGAGGCGGCGCGCCGCGGGCGGTTGCACCAGCCCGACGTGGCCGCGGGCCTGGGTGCCATCCGTGCCCGGCGGATCGTGCTCGAACAACTGCGGCGGCAGATGGTCCGGTCGGTACGGCGCGGCGGCGATCCAGGTCCCGAGGGCTCGGCGGCCAAGCTCTTCCTGGCCGAGAGCGTGTTCGAGGCGGCCAGGTTCGCCCGGTGGCTCATCGGCCCCGACATCGTCGTGGATGACCGGTGGAGCCAGCTCGCGCTCGCGTGGCCCGGCATCAAGAACGCCGGCGGGACCGACGAGGTCCAGAAGACCATCATCGCCAACCGGATCCTCGGCCTGCCGAAGGAAGGGTGAGCCATGCACGCCGACGACGACGTCGAGCACCAGATCAGGGCAGAGCTGTCCCGGGTCGTGGAGTCAGCGCGGAGCCGCCGGAGTCTCCGTGAGCGCACCGAGGGCGGCGACGACGACGCGACCCGGCGTCAGCTGAGCGAGCTCGGGATCCTCGACGCGATGCTGCCGGACGGGCCCGGACCCGCCGGTGGCGGGCTCCGGCACGTTCTCGCGGCCGTCGAGGAGGCGGCCGTGGGCCTGGTCGCCCCGGATCTGCTGGTGTCGACACTCGCGTTGTGGGCAGGTCTCGCGGCCCAGCCGCGGCCCGGGGAACTCCGGCAGATCCTGCTCGGTCCGACGGCGGTGGCGTGGCCCGGAGTCCTGGCCGGCGCGGAGTCGGTTCGCCAGGCGGACCGGTCGGTCACGGGCCGCCTGGGCTACGTACCGGCCGGGTTGTCGGCCCAGCACCTGGTTCTGGTGCTGCCTGACGCCGCCGGGGCCGTGGTCTGCCTGGTCACGCTCGACAACGCCCGTCGTGAGGCGCTATCCGTGCTCGACCGGAGCCGTCCCGCCGCGGTGCTGGAGCTCCGTTCGGCGCATACCCGGGAGCTGGGACGTCTCTCCCCCGCGGAGCTCACCCGGTTGCGCGCGGCCTGGCTGGTGGCCATCGCGGCCGACTGCCTCGGCGGCATGCGGGCCGCGCACGACGCGGCGGTCGGCTACGCCCGGCAGCGGATCGCCTTCGGCCGGAGCATCGGCAGCTTCCAGGCGGTACGGCACCGGTGCGCGGACATGTTCGTCGATGTCGAGACCACCCGCGCGGTTGTGCGGGGGGCCATTGACGCCGTGGATGAGGGCGGCGAGGACGTGGCCGCGCTGGCGCTGGCAGCCGCCAGCCATGCCATGGAGGCGTTCAGCCGCGTCGCCGAGTCTTCGATCCTGGTGCACGGCGCTCTGGGGTTCACCTACGAATGCGACGCCCACTTCTACCTGCGACGGTCCTACAGCAACGCCGCCTTGACGGGCGGGGTGGACCGCCTGCGCGCCGAACTCGCCGTCGGCTGAGTTCGGCGCGGCCCGACGCTCAGGTGCCCTGGAAATGGGCGTACGAGGGATCGGTGCCGGGTCCGCCCGGTCGAAGCCCTTGTTTGATGGTCGTCCAGATCGGGTTGCCCGGCAGGTCGTCTCGCGACCAGTCGATGAGCATGACTCGGCGGGCGATGCGCCACTCCCCATCGCGTCGCTCGAAGCGGTCGAGGGCACGACCGCCCATGATGCGCAGGTGTGTCCCGCTGTCCTCGGTCCGGAGCACGAGGCTGGTCTGCGGGCCGACGGGATGCATCACCAGGTTGTAGGTCTCGACCTTCGCGACACCCGCCTCGATGTCGAGGTCGATGATCACGTTCGTGATGTGGTGCTGGCTGAACTCCGGCAGGTCGCCGAACCCGTCGACGAGCCGCTGCGCGAACTCCGCCGGTGTCGCGTCCGGCGCGTCGTAGGCCCGGATGTCGACCGCGTCCGGGAAGTAGACCGACTTCAGCAGTTCCGGGTCTCGCCGGTCGCAGCCGCGACAGTATCGCTGGAGCACGTCGCGTATCTCGAGATGAGCGCTGATCTCTTCAAGGGTGTACAGGGTCGTCCGCCTTCCGCTAGCCGTTATTCGGAGACTATCGTCCGGATAATGGATGGGGAATAGGTCCGCATCCGAGGATGGGAGGAGGCCCCATGGTCGAGGACCGCGCCCGGGGTCGGCAGGCGCTGGCTCGCTTCTACGCGGAGGAAGAGGCTTACCTTGCTCGGGGAAGGGCTGATCCCACCGCCCAGGACCGACTGCTGGCCTGCTTCGCCGAGGATGTGGTGATCCGGGAGGCGCCGAGCCTGCCCTACGGCGGCGACTGGTACGGCCACGCCGGCGTGCTGGCCCTGATGAACCGGCTTTCGGAGGTGTACGAGCGCGCCACGTTCGAGGATCGGACGGTATTCGCCGATGGTGACGACGTCTTCGTCCTCCTTCACAGCACCGTCCGGTTCCGCGCGTCCGGGCGGGAGCTACAGAACACCGTGCTCCAGCACATCGTCTTCCGGGACGGACTGATCGCCGAGATGAGCCCGTTCCACTGGGACACGCAGGCGGTCGTCGCCTTGGCCGGGGCCTGAGCGACGCGGACGTCACAGGACGCCGGTGGCGCGGGCGATCTGTAGCGCGGTGCCCCCGGAGCTGAAGCCTCCGTCGACCGGGATGTCGGCTCCGGTCAGGTAGGCGGCCCCGTCGCTCAACAGGAAGATCACCACCTGCGCGATGTCGGCCGCCGCCGCCGGCCGTCCGGCCGGTGTCATGGCGGTGACCGCGTCCCGCTGCCGCGGATTGGCCGCCACCATCGGGGTGTCGACGATGCCCGGATGCACCGCGTTGACCCGGATGCCCGCGGCGGCGAACTCGAGCGCGGCCGCCTTGGTCAGTCCCCGCACCGCCCACTTGCTCACGCCGTACGCGGCGGCGTGATAGCCGGCGAGCGCCACCGCACTGCCGATGTTCACGATGGCCCCGCCGCCCTGCTCGATCATGACCGGTGCCACCGCCCGGATGCCGAGAAAGCTGCCGCGCGCGTTGACGTCCATGAGCTCGTCCCACAGGGACGGTGCCGTGTCCAGGATCGTCCCCGGCCGAGCGATTCCGGCGTTGTTCACCAGACCGTCGAGTCGCCCGTACCGGGCCAGCGTGTCGGCGACGATGCTCCGCCATGACTCCTCGGAGCGGACGTCAAGGCTGACGAAGTGGGCGGAGTCGGCGCCGTGGCGGGCGTTGAGCGCATCGGCGAGTTCGATGCCTTCCCCCTCGAGCAGGTCTCCGATCACGACCCGGGCCCCCATGGCCGCGGCCAGTTCCGCCTCAGCGGCCCCCTGGCCGCGGGCCCCGCCTGTGATCAACACGACCTTCCCCTCGAGCGCGACCATGATCGACCCTCCAGTTGCTCCGATTATCGGATGTAACACACCACTTCCCGTTCGTGCGGGGGAGCCTAGCAGCGGACAGGAGTGCGGTGGAATGGTGCTGATCCAGGCAGTTCGCTCAATTTCTGTGCTTGACGTCACATGACGGGCATGTTTCAATGAGCAACATTCGGATGGCTAACTCCGAAAATCGGATACCTGCAAACCCACGCCATAGGCGACCACACCGCGCGGCGGGTAGGACGCGACCGGCGTGCCGCTCCGGGCCCCGGCTCGGGGGAGGGCATTCAACCTGGCTCCGACGGAGCCACTGGCGCAAGGCAGGCCATGAGAAGGAACAGCATCGCGACGTCAGGGCTACTCGCCCTCACTCTTTTAGCGCTGGTCTCGTGCAGCGTCGACGAAGGTACGGGGACCACCGCCACCGAGACGGTCACGGTCGGCATCATCGGGTCGTACACCGGGCCCATCTCGAACTTCGGACCCGCGTGGGAGGACGGCTTCCGAGCCGGACTCGACGTGGCCACCAAGGGCACCAACCAGGTAGGCGACGTCAAGGTCGAGATCCAGGTGCGCAACGACAACAGCGACCCGACAACCGGTCTGAGCGTCGCCAAGGAACTGCTGGGCGCCGGTGTCCGGATTCTCGCCGGGCCGGCGAGCTCCGCCGTCGTCGTGCCGGTCGCGCAGCTGGCCATCGACAACGACGCCATCCTCATCGCCGGCCCCACCGGGAGCTCCGACATCGACGGCATGGGGGCCGGCATCTACCGCACGTCGCCGACCACGCCTCAGCTCAACACGGCCGTCATGCAGGCGGCCGCCGCCCGTGGCGCCAAGACCCTGATGTACATCGGCCAGGACTACGCGTACGGCAAGGCCGCCGTGGCGTCGCTCGAGCAGATCGGCCCGGACAAGGGGATCAAGGTCGACAACGTCCTCCTGCCCGTCGGTACGAAGGACTTCACCGCCGGAGTCGCGACCGCGCTCGCGGCCAACCCGGATGCGATCTTCGTCGGCTGGGCCGGTGAGGGACTGCCGCAGCTCTTCAAGGCCCTCGCCGACCAGGGCGCGTTCGACAAGTCCCACATCATCACGATCGGCCCCGGCCGGCCCCAGTTCGAGTCGTACGCCGCCGCCCTCGGCGACAGCCTCGACAAAGCCGAGCTGATCACCTACTACGCCCAGGACACCATGGGAAATGAGGGCGAGAAGGCGATGAACGAGGCGCTGAAGCGTCTCGGCCTCAAGGCTCCCATCGACCACCAGCAGGTCGAGGGTTACCTCGGCGCGCTCATGGTGGTGAAGGCCATCGAACAGGCCGGGCCGAGCCTGAAGGTCGACGCCGTGCACAAGGCACTGGCGGGCGCGAAGTTCGAGACCCCGGTCGGGTCGGTGACGATCCGGCCCGAGGACCACATCTGCGTCCAGCCCATCTTCGGCTACGCGATGGAGAAGGTCGACGGGGAACATCGACTGAAGGTCATCAAGACCTACGCCGCCGCGGATGTCCTGTCGCCGGTGGCCCGGACCATCCCATGACGGCAGCTCCGGCCAATGAGGTCCTGCCCGGGAGCGTCGCGCTCTCGGGCAGGGCCGTCAACCTGGTGATCGACGGCCACCACATCCTCGTCGACGTCTCCGTCGACGTCGCCGCGGGCGAGTTCCTCGCCATCATCGGGCCGAACGGGGCCGGCAAGACCAGCCTCATCAACGTGCTGAGCGTGGCCACCCCGCCGACGTCGGGCAAAGTGCACCTGCATGGCCGGGACGTGACCGACCTTCCGCCACACCGAGTTGCCCGCAGCGGGCTGGGGCGCACGTTCCAGACGTCCAACCTCTTCCTCGGCCGGAGCCTGCTGGAGAACGCCCGGCTGGCCGCCAACGGCCGGGACTCGCGGCTGCGCACCGGGTTTCGCCGGGTGTTGAAGGACGACCCCGTCACCGAACGGGCCCGGGAGGCCCTCGACCTCGTGGGCCTCGGGCGGCGGCCGGACCGGTTGGCGTCGGAGCTCTCCCACGGGGAACGGCGCAAGTTGGAGCTGGCCATGGTGCTGGCCCAGGGCGCCAACGTCATCCTGCTCGACGAGCCGATGGCCGGCGTCAGCGTCGACGACGTGCCGGAGCTCGTGGAGCTGATCCGCCGGGTCCACCGCGAGCAGGGCAAGACCACCGTCATGGTCGAACACCACATGCATGTCGTCCTCGACCTGGCCGAGCGCATCGGTGTGATGCACCACGGCGCCATGATCGCGATCGGGCCACCGGACGAGATCATCGCGAACGACGTGGTCCAGACCGCGTACATGGGTGAACCGCTGTGACGGCCGAACGTGTGTACGGTGACGCCGGGCCAGGGCTGGGCGGGTCCATTCTGTCCGTCCACGACCTGCACGCCTACGTGGGGCAGTCGCACATCCTGCAGGGGGTCTCGTTCGCGACCCGGCCCGCCCAGGTGACCGCCATACTCGGCCGCAACGGGGTCGGCAAGACGTCCACCCTCAGGTCCGTCCTCGGGCTCATGAACCACACCGGCGTGATCGAGTTCGACGGCCGCCAGATCAGCGGCCTGGAGACGCACGAGATCATCCGGCTTGGTCTCGCCTATGTCCCCGAGGACCGGGACGTCTTCCACGGACTGACCGTGGCCGAGAACCTTCGCCTGGCGGAGCGGCGCGGCCTGGCACCGGACTATGACCGCGTCTTCGAACTCTTCCCCGAGCTGCGTGATCGCCGCGGTCAGCGGGCGGGCACGATGTCGGGCGGCCAGCAGCAGATGTTGTCGCTGGCGCGGGCCCTCCTGCATGACAACCGCCTGATGCTCATCGACGAGCCGACGAAAGGTCTCGCACCTCGACTGGTGAGTGAGTTCGTCGCGACGTTGGAGCAGATCACCGCGCACACCAGCGTGTTGCTGGTGGAGCAGAACCTCGCCGTCGCGCGCCGGCTCGCCGACCACGTCATCGTGCTGTCGGAAGGCCGGGTCGTGCTCGACGGGGCGGCCGAGGATGTGCTCGCCG
The DNA here is from genome assembly GCF_039871605.1 of Acrocarpospora sp. B8E8. NCBI lineage: Bacteria > Bacillati > Actinomycetota > Actinomycetes > Streptosporangiales > Streptosporangiaceae > Acrocarpospora > Acrocarpospora sp. B8E8. The sequence continues at coordinate 25,931 of NZ_JBDPLV010000029.1, forward strand.
ACGACTCGTCCATCCGCCGGCTCCTCGGAGTCGCGGCCGACCACGAGGAGGGCTGACGTGTCGACGTTCCTGTTGATCATCATCTCCGGTCTCGGCCTGGGCTCGCTGTACTTCCTGCTGGCCGCCGGCCTCTCTGTGATCTTCGGGCTCATGCGGGTGCTGAGCTTCGCCCACGGCGCGTTCCTGTCCGCCAGCGGGTTCGCCTCCTGGATGGTGCTGCGGTCATTCGAGACCCCGTCGACGCCGCAGCTGCTGCTCGCGCTTGTGGTCTCCGTCCTGACCGGCGGCGCCGTCGCGTACCTCGCCGAGGTGCTGCTCGTCCGTCCCCTGAAGGGTAAGGAACTCGAGCAGTTGCTGGTGACCGTCGGGCTCGGCATGGTGCTGGTGGCCCTGATGGCCGGCATCTGGGGACCGGACGAGCACCTGATCCCCCGTCCCGCCTGGCTCACCGACACGACCTCGATCGCCGGGGCGCCCATCTCCAACAGCCGCCTGCTGCTCATCGGCCTGGCCGGCGTGGTGGTGGTCGGCATCCACCTGATCCTGTCCCGGACCCGCTACGGCCTCATCATCCGCGCGGGTGTCGAGAACAGCGCCATGGTGTCCGCGCTCGGCATCAACGTGAAGCGTGCGTTCACGCTGGTCTTCGTCGCCGGCGGCATGCTCGCCGGTCTCGGGGGCGGCCTGGCCGGGACGTACTACGGGGGGATCTCGCCGTTCCTCGGCGACGGCATGCTCATCTTCTCGTTCATCGTGCTGATCATCGGCGGCTTGGGCTCGATCAACGGTGCCCTCATCGCCTCGGTGGTGCTGGGCGTGAGCCAGTCGGTGGCCAACTACTACGTCCTCAACGGCATCGGCGACGTGCTCGTGGTCGTGCTCCTGGTCGCCACGCTGCTCGTCCGCCCGCAAGGTCTCCTCGGCCAAAAGGAGCGACTGATATGACCAGGTCAGGTGCGTTCCGCTACGGAGCCGCGGGTCTCCTGGTGGTGGTCCTCGCCGTGCTGCCCTTCCTGCACCGCAGCGTGGGCGGGTTGCTGCCCGGCCCGATCAACAGCCCGGGAAGCCTGCAGGTCCTCGCCCTCATGCTGGTGGCGGCCGCCGCCGCGATCACCCTGGACCTGATGTTCGGCTATACCGGGCTGATGTCATTCGGCCACTCGCTCTACGTGGGGTTCGGGTGCTACGCGACGGTCATCCTGAGCAACAATCCGAAGCTGGGCTTCACGCTGGGGGTTCCGCTGGCGATGGTGCTCAGCGTCGTCGTCGCCCTCGTCGGCAACGCCGCGGCCCTGCGGCTGACCGGCATCGGCTTCAGCATGGCCACCCTGGCCATGGCGCAGGGGTTCGCGATCGCGGTCGAGCGGGGATTCCTGGGCAGCGGCGGCGAGGTGGGCGTGACCTTCGCGCGAGGCGTCCTGCCCGATCCGCTGCGCGGCGTGCTGAACACCCGCAACGTCTACTGGCTGGCGCTGGCCCTCGTCGTCGTGGTGTACGTCATCTGCGCCCTGCTCGTACGCACCCACGTCGGTCACGTGTGGCAGGGCATCCGGGAGAACCCACTCCGGACGAAGGTCATCGGTTACAACGTCTACGCCTACCAGATGGCGGCCGCGACCATCTCCTGCACGCTGGCGGCGATGTGCGGAGTCGTCTTCGCGATCGTCATGGGGGGAGCCAACCCGGGCATCGCAGGGCTCCACTACTCGCTGGCCGTCGTCCTGATGGTCGTGCTGGGCGGGCGGGGAGTGCTGTGGGGCGCGGCACTCGGCGCGGTCCTCTACCAGTTCCTGAACCTGCGCCTCCCGTCCCTCTCCAGCTCCGACATCGTCACCGGACTGCCCGAGATCCTCCAGATCCCGTTGTCACAACCGAACTTCCTGCTCGGCGTGGCCTTCATCCTGATCATTCTCTTCATGCCGGGCGGACTCGCGTCGATCTTCACCCGGCTCACCCGCCGCGCGACGTCGAAGCGCGCCGGGGAACCCAAGGATGACGACGGCGGCATGCCCGCGCCCACCCGTGAACCCAACCTGGTCTCCTGAGCTGGGAGGTAAATGATGAGTGCCGAGACGACCACGGGCGAACGGGTCCGCATCGGTGTATCCGAGGTGGTGCTGAGGACGTCCTGGTACGACCGTCTGTGCGGGTGGTACGAGGAGGTGCTGCGGCAGCCGCCGACGCTCGACCTGACACCGGAGGCGAATCGTGGCACCGACGATCCCGACCTCCCCACCCGCATGGCATTCTTCGACCTGCCCGGCGAGTTCCCCTATACGCAACGAATCGCTATCTTCGAGTGCCTCGATGTCGGGTCGACGGAAAGCAGAAGCGTCGGCCTTCATCACATCCAGCTGAGATTCCCCCAGCACGAGTCCCTCTTCGACACCTATCGGCGACTCAAGCTGCTCGGCATCGTTCCAGCCGAGACGGACAATCACGGCATCGCGACCAGCTTCTACTACCGCGATCCGGACTACAACCGGGTTGAGCTGTCCGCGCTGAACTTCGCCACGATCGCCGATGTGCGCGGGTACACAACCACCGATCGGTTCCGCCGCAAACCGGAGGGCGAGCCCATCGACGTCGAAGAACTGATCAGGCGTCACGAGGCGGGGGAACGCTACGCGGACATGCTGACGCCCTCGTGGTGAACGGTGATATGGGTTCATGCTGCTCGCTGACAGCTCGCACGACCCGGTAACGCGGAGATTCTGGAGCCAGGTACTCCCACGGTCGACCAGTCGACAAAGCGTGGCCGGCTGCGGCAGCTGGCCGAGGCCCCGCGCCCGCATCATAGGCCGGGCTTCTCGTCTGGCGGGGGCGGCCAGAGCTTTTCCGAGCGGGTCTCGCCACGACGGCGGTCCTTGGTTATCCATTCCTTACCCTCTGCCGCGATCCCCTCAAGGACGTGCAGAGTGTGATGCAGCCCTGCCGCATCCAACGTCGCTTCGGACACGCTTCCGGGATTCTCGCCCTGCTGGAGCTCCTCCATTCCCGGCTCGATCACCCGGACACTGACCTTCTGGCCATCGACGAGGGCGAGCTCGAAGGTCCGCTCGCCGTTGTCCGTGTGCCTCACGCGTACGGCCGCCACCGCCTCGTAGCGGTAGTTCATCCGATGTTGATCGTGGAAAGTGCCCTGCTCGAAATCGAGCGTGACGGTGAACTGGCGTACTCCGTCGGCGGTGAGCAGGAAAACCAGTAGCTGGTATTTCTTGTACCGCCAAGGTCCGCCCCGCAGCCGTGCCCGAGCGGTGGAACCACTGGGCGCCTCGATAAAGGCGTGCGCGAGGACATTGCTCATGATGAGCCGGTAGTGCTGCAGCACTTCGTTCAGCAGCACTTTCCGGTCGCAGTCCAGCCAGGCGGCCATTTCCCGGTCTTCGGGCTTGTCTGCGAGCCGTTCCTGCCATCGGACAAAGGCCGCCTCGCTGTCATCCGACAATTTCTCGAATTCGGACACGTCGGCGGCATACCGCCGACGTTCCAGGATGATGCGCAGCCAGGCACGCGCGGCGATCCAGCCAGCCGCGACGACCAGAATGACCGATTCGACCGCGCTCATCGGGCTGACCTGCACCGCGCTACTCGCCGCCCAGATCCCTCCGGCAGTGCAGGCCAGCGTTCCCAGCACGGCCGTCGTCTTCACGGGAAGGGGCGTGTCGAGTTCCTCGCGGTAGCTCCATAGCGTGCCGTTCTCCCAGCGGGTTCTCACCTCGCCGACCCGGTAGCGGATCAGCCAATTGATCCTCTCGACCCCGATCCGCCTCTCCCGATACGCCTCCACCACCTCATCCCGGATGCTTCTGCGGATGCCCGCGGTCCGCCCCAGCCAGATCTCACGATCAGTGCCGCGCGGCACGTACTTCGCGAAGTAATAGTCGAATCGCTGGTCTACCTTCTTGGCGAAGCCGCCGGTTGGCGCGTTGGTCCTGCGGTGCATGGCTATTACGTACTTCTCGTCCTTCGCCCGGCGTCGCCACGAGCAGAAGCGCCATTCCACGCCGTCGCGGGCGCCAAAATATCCGCCACCGACGCTCAGCAAATAGGCGAGAAGAGCGGAAACCTGTTCTCCTTGCGCGAGTAGATAGCCGAGATGCGCCATCGCCGCGATCAGCACAACCGTCCCCATCACCGCCTGGACCCAGGTGGAGCCCGCAATCATGACCGGCTCCGGCTGCCGTACCCGAGGACGGTCCGGCTTCGGCTGGAAGAACTTCCAGACTCGGTCCTCCCGGTTGTCGGCCATCTGCTCCGTGGCGGCCCGTTGCAGGGCGCGGTGCCACATCTGGTCATTGAGCGGTCCATCGAGGAACAATTCCAGATGGCGTAAGATATTTGCGCGCAGAACTGAGCCGAGTTCGTCGAATTCCTTAATCAGAATGCGGATGTCCGTGTCCGGTTTCTCGGCGGAGTCCAGCAGCCGACGGATGGTCTGCACGCCCTCCGCCCAGGCGTCACTGCCGATGAGCGGAAGTAAGCGGTCAGAGTCCCGGAGGAGAGCCGTCTCCTCGACGGACAGCTCATGCCGCGTTCTGCCGCTCAACAGGGCGAGCAGCCAGTAGAAACAGACCTGGTTGGTGCGGTAACCGGAAAGGGCGGCGTCATTGATGAGCTGCCAGGCCGGTCTCGGCATGCTGCCCTCGAGGTATCGCACCCCCGTCTCGAATTTCTCCTGCGGCGACGAATCCGGAGGAGCCTGGTAGTAGACGTCGCCGTGCACGATTCCCGCCTGCACGCCGATGTGTGAGGAATCGGCGATGTTCATCCCTGTGTCGCCCGGCGATGTCATGACAGGGCCTGGGCCAGGGCGATGACCGTCGCCAGTGCCGCGGCCAGGTCGGCGACATCGCTGATCAGGCCACGCAGCTTCTTGAGAGCCAGTGTCAGTTTGCCCTTGCTCTGCTGCGTATTCGCCTGCAAAGCCTCGTTCGCCACGGTGAGCTCCGCTTCCGCCGCCGCGTACGTGTCCTCGTCCAGGCGACCGGTGGCCCGCGCTCGCTGGAGTTGGGCGCGGAATCCGGCGAGCGCCACGGCCAGGTCCATCGGCTGACTCGCGTCGAAGCCGAGCCGGATGCCGCCGTGCACGTTGCCGGCCTGGATTCCCACCCGCGAATTGTCACGTGCGATGTTGTACGTCACCTGGTGTCCCCGCACCGCTGATCCCCTCGTCGTCAGCCAGCCACCGTCCTTGTCCTCGGCGGCGATCTCTTCAGCCAGTGCCGTGGCGAATGCCACGGCACTGGCTGCGGCCCGCTGCTGCCATTGAGCGCGGTCAGTGACCAGCTTCGTCCCATCGGCCCGATCGCTGATGCCCCGGATGACGACCACGGGCAGGGCCCCGTTCAGGTGCCCGGCCTGCGCCACACCGGCACCTTCCATCTCGATCGCGCACGCGTCGTTGTAGTTCTGCTGGATCCACCGGGCGTGCCCGGACACTTTGGAGTTCAGGACCACCTCACCTGCGGCGATCGGGCCGAAATGCACCTCTGGGGCCGGGCTAGGGAGGCCGCGCGCCCACGCATCGGTGCGGCCGATGTGCCGGGCGAGCTGATCGGCGGCGTGCGAGGTCTCCCAACTGCGGGGACGGCTCTTGAGCCCGTCGTCCTCGCTCGTTCCTCCTTGGTACGCGTAGATGCGCGTCGCCACCACCACATCCCCGAGGGCGATGTGGGAGTGCAGGGCGCCCGCTACGCCCACGAAGAGCAGAGCGGCGGGGGTGAACTCGGCGATAGCGCGCTCGGTCAGCACGGCCGCTGACTGGTTGCCCGTGCCGACATGGGCCAGGGCCACCCGGCAGTGGCCACTCGCGAGGCGGCCGACCTCGAACCGGGTGCCGTGGTGATGGCGGTGCAGCTCTGGGTCGACCAGCCTCTTCCGGATCGCCTGATACTCCAGATCCAAAGCGGTGAGGATCACGATCGGGTGGTTGCTCACTCTCCTACTCCTTTGCGCTCGGCCCTTCGGCGGGCCGTGCCATCGGCGGATAAAGGGCCGTGCATGGACCGGCTCGGAACAGTCGGGCCGGCCGCCCGGTGGCCGCTTTGCGGCTCGTTCCTGCCGGGACGATGAAACCTTCGGTCTTCTGGACCTTGCGATAGAAGTTCCGGGGGTCGAGCGTGATCCCCCAGACGGCCTCGTAAACGCCCTGCAGATCCGTGATCGTGAACGTCGGTCTGCAGAACGCCGTCCCGAGGGCGGAGTGCTCAAGCTTGGTGCGGGCGCGTTCTACTCCGTCCGCGATGATGCGCTGGTGGTCGAAGGCGAGTTCCAGGTCGCCGGAGAGCACTCGGTCGGTGGGTTGCCATCCGGCGTCGGCCGCGTCCGTTCCCGCGGTCGGCTCGGGCAGGCGGGGCGCGATGGCCAGGTACGCCACGGATACCACCCGGCCACGCGGGTCGCGACCCGGGTCGCCGTACACGCCCAGCTGTTCCAGGCGGAGGGTCTCGACGTCGAGGTCGGCTTCCTCCGACAGCTCCCGGTGCGCCGCCGCGGTGATGTCCTCCTCAGCGTGCCGCAGGAATCCACCGGGCAGCGCGAGGGTGCCCTTGTACGGGTCGATGCCACGCTCGATGAGCAGCACGTGCAGGCGCGACTCACGCAACGTCAAGATCACCAGATCAACGGCTAGTAGCACGACAGGCGGCACCCATGGGTCGTCGGTCATGCGGTAGAGGCTAGCTTCTTGTCAATCTGACAGAAATAGCTCCGAGGTAAGACGTATCAGTCCTGAGATCATCGCAGCGTCTCCCCGTCACGCAGGGCGAGAGCGCTGAGTTCGGCTCGGGTGGGTAGCCCTTCCCAGTCCCCGGCGCAGGCCACGCAGGCGGCGCCCAGCAGGGTCGCCCGTTCGAGCCGGCCGTACGCGTCGAGCCCGTCGAGCCGCCCGGACAGGTATCCGGCGGTGAACGCGTCGCCGGCGCCGACGACGTCCACCACGGGCACCGCGAGAGCGGGGACGTCGAACGAGCCTCGCACGCCGTAGAAGCTCGCGCCCGCGGCGCCGCGCTTGACGATGACCTCCTCGACACCGGCGTCGCGGAGGCCCGCCACCCGATCCCGTTCGCCGTCGCCTTCGGCCACGATGGCCAGCTCGTCATCGGAGGCGATCAGGACCGTGACGTACGGCAGCAGCGGGCGCAGGGTCCGCGCGGCCGCGTCCCGGGTCCAGAGCAGGGAGCGGTGGTTGACATCGAGGCTCACCCAGGCGCCGGTCCGGCGCGCGTGTGCGGCGGCGGCGCTGATGGCCGCCAGCGGCGCGGGTCCCAGCGCCGCCGTGATACCCGTCAGGTGCAGGCCCGCCTGCCCGGCGTCGACAGCGGGGTGCACGTCCTCCCAGGACAGGGCCGAGGCGGCCGAGTCCTTGCGGTAGTAGTGCACGCGGGCCCGGCCTCCGGGGGCCACGTCACGGAGCAGGAGACCGGTCGACGCGTCCGCGCGCCGCACGATGTGGTCGGTCAGGACGCCCTCGGCCCGTAGCGTGCGCAGGATCAGCTCGCCGGGCTCGTCGTTTCCGACCGCGCTGGCCCAGCGGGTCGCATGCCCGAGGCGGGACAAGGCGATGGCGACATTGGCCTCCGCGCCGGACACCGAGACCCGGGAGTCGCCGCCGAGGCGGAGCGGACCGGCGCAGCGGACCGTGGCCATCGCCTCGCCGATCGTCAGGACGTCCGCTCTCACCGCGGGCCTGCCTGGTCCAGCGCCGCTCTGGCCCGGCGGCGCAGTGCGGCCAGGTCGCCGCCGCTGGGGGCGTCGCCGAGCAGCGGCGAGCCGACGCCGACCGCGACGGCGCCGGCCGCCAGGTAGTCGCGGACGCTGTCGAGCCCGACGCCGCCGACCGGCACGAACGGCACGGCCGGGAACGGGTCGCGGAGCGCGCGCAGATAGGGGACCCCTCCCCCGGAGGCGGGGAAGAGCTTGACGGCGGCGGCGCCCTGCGCGACCGCGGCGATGACCTCGGTGGGGGTCAGTGCCCCGGCGAGCACGGGCAGCCCGAGGCGGAGCGCCTCGGCCACGCCGTCCCCCAGACCGGGGGTGACGACGAACGTCGCGCCCGCGTCGCGCGCCGCGACGGCGTCCCGTGCGGTCAGCACGGTCCCAGCGCCGAGGCGCACGTCCGCGCCGAGGGCGGCGGCCGCCTTCCGGATGACCGTCAGCGCGTCGGCGCCGCTGAGCGAGACCTCCATCAGGGTCACACCCTCTTCGGCGAGCACGTCGATGCTGCGCAGCGCCGCCGCCGGGTCGTCGCCGCGGACGATGGCCAGCAGCCGCCGAGCCCGCAAAAGGTCGAGTAGGGAAGTCACGCCGGTCACCATTCTGCGAAAGAGCTGTCGGGGTAGCGCCAGATCGGGGATCGCCACGCGTGGCCCCGCCGGTCGGCTTCGCGCACCCTGGCCTCGTCGATCACGACGCCCAGCCCGGGGCCGGTCGGCCGGGGGAGCAGGCCGTCGGTGAAGGCGAAGACGGACGGGTCGACCAGGTAGTCCAGCAGTTCGTTGCCGTCGTGGTAGTGGATGCCGATGCTCTGCTCCTGGATGAGGAAGTTGGGGGTGGCGAACGCCACCTGGAGGCTGGCGGCCAGGGAGAGGGGTCCCAGCGGGCAGTGCGGGGCCAGCAGGGCGCCGTACACCTCGGCCTGGGCGGCGATGCGCCGGACCTCCGAGATGCCGCCGGCGTGGGACAGGTCCGGCTGGGCCACGGCGATGCCCGCCTGGAAGGCCGGCTGGAAGTCCCAGCGGGAGTAGAGGCGCTCGCCCAGGGCGATGGGGATGTTGGACGCCTCGACGAGGCTGCGCACCTGGGTCATGGACTCGGGCACGACCGGTTCCTCGACGAACATGGGGGTGAACGGTTCGAGCAGCGGCAGGAGCCGCCGGGCGTTGGGGTAGGACACCCGGCCGTGGAAGTCGACCGCGACGTCCCGGCCCGGGCCGAGCACCTCGCGCGCCGCGGCGACGCGGTCGATGACCTCGTCGATCTCGCTCGGGCCCGCGATGGGGGACATGCGGCCGCTGGCGTTCATCTTCACCGCGGTGAAGCCCGCCTCCACCTGGCGCTGGGCCTCCTCCTTGAGCCGGCCGGGTTCGTCGCCGCCGATCCACGTGTACGCGCGGACGTGTTCCCGTACCGGACCGCCGAGCAGTTCGTGCACGGGGACGCCCCGCGCCTTGCCCGCGATGTCCCACAGGGCCTGGTCCAGGCCGGCGACGGCGCTGGCGAGCACCGGCCCGCCGCGGTAGAAGCTGCCCTTGGTCATGACCTGCCAGTGGTCCTCGATGCGCAGCGGATCGGCGCCGACGAGCAGTTCGGCGATCTCGCCGACCGCCGCCCGGACCGAGTCGGCCCGCCCTTCGACGACCGGTTCGCCCCAGCCGATGTGTCCCTCATCGGTCTCGACCCGGCAGAACAGCCATCTGGGCGGGATCAGGAACGTTTCGACGCGCGTTATCTTCACAAATCCCCCTGGAGGCGTGCGGCGCGGTCGACGTCGGCCATGGCCTTGTCGAGCAGCGCGAGCGCACTGGTTCTGGCGGCTTCCTCGTCGCCTGCCCGGATGGCGTCGAGCAGGGCGCGGTGGCTCGGCACCGGATCGTCGGCGGTGACGACGTCATGGACGATGCGGTCCCGTTCCGCGAGTACGGACTCCACGACGACCTCCATGCGGACCAGGAGCTCGTTGCCCGTCGCGGCCAGCACGGCACGGTGGAAACGCAGGTCGGCGGCGGCCGCCTCGGCGGGGGTCCGGGCCGCGGCCATGCCCGCCAGGGCCGCCTCGAGTTCGGCCAGGTCAGCCTCGGTGCGGCGGGCGGCGGCCAGCCCGGCGGCGGCCGGTTCGAACATCTGCCGCACCTCGGCGAGCTGCCGGAGCATCTGGGTGCCCCGGTTCTCGAACTCCCAGCTGATCACGTCGGGGTCGAGCAGGTTCCACTCGCTGCGCGGGCGCACCACCGTGCCCCGCTTCTGGCGCGAGTCGACCAGGCCCTTGCCGGCCAGCACCTTCAGCGCTTCGCGCACGACGGTGCGGGACACCTGCAGCTCGGCCTCCAGCTCGACCAGATCGATCCGGCCGTTCTCGGCGATCTGCCCGGTGACGAGGCGGCGGCCGATGATCTCGACGACCTGGCCGTGGATGCCGCGCCCTCTGTAGGTGCTCATGCTCTCCCGTAATCCCCTCAAGAGGAGTTCTTTGTCGCGCTCCAGCCGCCGTCGACGACCAGGGTGGTGGCGGTGATGAAGGACGCGTCGTCCGACAGGAGGAAGCCGATCGCCGCGGCGACCTCGGCGGGCTCGCCGAACCGCTTGGCGATCGTGGCCTCGACGCTCAGGCGCCGGTCCGCTTCGGCCACGCGGTCCCACGCGGGGGACATGACCGGCCCGGGCAGCACGGTGTTGACGCGCACCTCGGGGCCGTAGTCCACCGCGAGCTGGCGGCCCAGACCCACCAGCGCCGCCTTGGTCGCGGCGTACGCCGGGTGGCCGGGCAGGCCGACGAGGGCATGTACCGACGAGACCAGGACGACCGCTCCTGACGTCGCCCTCAGATCCTCGTGTAGCGTGCGAAAGGCCAGGTAGGAGGCGGTGAGGTTCACTTCCAGCTGCCGGTTCCAGGAGGCCGCGCCGAGGTCGTGCACGGGTCGGACGTCCACGACGTAGGCGTTGCTGACGAGGTGCCGGACCGGGCCGAACTCCCGGTGGGCGACGCGACGGAGCTCCCCCCACGCGCTCTCGTCGCTGACGTCCATGCGTACGAATCTTGCCGTGCCGCCCGCCTCGGCGACAGCCGCGGCGACGTCATCCCCGGCCGGGGAGAGGTCGCACACGAGGACGGGCATGCCCGTCGCGCCCAGGTGCTTCGCGGTGGCGGCGCCGATGCCGGACGCGGCGCCGGTCACGACCGCGCAGCAGCCGGCACCTGAGAGGTGTCCGGGGAGGTTCACACCGTCACTCTACGATAAGTGCTTTTTTATGACAATTTATTGACAGGCACGTTACGCCCGCTTCATCATCTGGACATGGCGCAGGGCGCCCCACCCGGTGGCATCGCCAACCGGAGACAGATCATGGGAGGCCATTCGTGGCATCAGTTCGACTTACGGTGATGCGCGGCATCGCCTTGCTGGCCGGCGGCGCCGTGCTCGCCGCGTGCGGCCAGTCCGCCGGGTCCGGCGACGCCTCGGGCGCGAAAGCGCAGCTGCGCGTCGGGGCGATCTACCTCGACTCGCAGGGCTTCTACGCCGGCGTGAAGAAGGGCATCGAGACCACCGCCGCCAAGGACGCGAACCTCAAGCTGCTGGGCAACAACGCGCAGGGTGACGCGGCCAAGGAGTCCTCGTTCATGTCGACCCTGGTCGCCTCCAAGGTGGACGCGATCATCACCTCGGCCGTCTCCGCCACCGCGTCCACCCCGGCGATCGCGGCGGCCAGCAAGGCCGGGATCCCGGTCGTCTGTTACAACACCTGTATCAACGACGCGGACGCCAGGAAGTACGTGTGGGGCTACGTCCTGTCCGATCCGTACGTCTTCGGCAAGAAGCTGGGCGAGCAGGCCGGCCAGTACTTCACCTCCCAGCAGCTCGACCAACCGAAGATCGCGGTGCTGAACTGCGACTTCGTCGAGGTCTGCAAGGAGCGCAAGCGCGGCTTCAAGGACGGCCTGGCAGCCGCCGTACCGGGCGCCCAGTACGTGGCCGACCAGGAGGGCGCGGTCGTCGACAAGGCCACCCCCGTCGCCGAGAACATCATCACCGCGAACCCGGAGCTGGACGCGTTCTACGCCGTCGCGGGCGGCGGTACCCTGGCCGGAATCAAGGCCGTCACCACCCGCGCCCGCATCGGCAAGACCGTCGTCTTCGGCAGCGACATGACCGTGGACATCGCCAAAGCCCTCGTCGACGGCAGCATTCTCAAGGCGGAGATCGACGTCCCCGCCCAGACGGTGGGCAGGCTGGCCTACGAGGCCGCCCGCAAGGCGACCGGCGGCGCCAAGAACGACACGTTCATCATCCCGGTGGAGCCGATCCTCTACACGGCCGACGACAAGGCCACCAGCGAGAAGTGGCTGACCGAGCACAGCGACGGGATCCCGTAAACAGTCTCCGTCCCTGTCCCGATGGCTCCCAGGAAGGCTCCCATGTCCCACACCGACGTCGTCGCGGAGGTGCGTGCCGGCACCAAGCGCTACCCCGGTGTCACCGCTCTCAGTGACGTCGACTTCACGGTGCGACGCGGCGAGGTCCGCGCGCTGCTGGGCAAGAACGGCGCCGGCAAGTCCACCCTGATCAAGGTCCTCTCCGGCGCCGAGCACCTCGACTCCGGCGAGGCGTTCGTCCGGGGGAGGCCGCTGGCGGGCCTCGGGACGCGGGACGTGGCCGGCCTGGGGGTCGCGACGGTTTACCAGGAACTGAGCCTGGTGCCGGACATGACCGTCGCGGAGAACCTGTTCCTGGGGGCCTGGCCCCGGTCCCGCGGCGCGATCGACCTGCGCCGGATGCGCGCCGAGGCGAAGGCGGCGATGGCACGCATCGGCGTCCACCTCGACGTCGACAGCCCCGTCGACTCCCTTGGCTCCGCCGGACAGCAACTCGTGGAGATCGCCCGCGCCGTCAGCCAGCGGCCCGCCCTGCTCATCCTCGACGAGCCGACCAGCTCCCTCGCCGCCGCCGAGGTCCGGCAGGTGATCGACGCGGTACGGCACGTCGCGGAGCAGGGGGTCGCGGTCATCTACGTCAGCCACCGGATGGACGAGATCCGGCAGGTGGCCGACACCGCCACGGTCGTCCGCGACGGCAGGATCGTGGAGACGTTGCCGGTGGGCACCGCCTCCACCCAGGAGATCGTCACGATGATGCTCGGCACGGCGCCCGACGCCATGGCGCCCCGGGCCAGACGCCCCAGCGCGGAGCGGCCGGTGCTGTCCGCGCGCGGCCTGGTCAGCGAGAAGCTGCACGGCCTTGACCTCGACGTCCGCCCCGGGGAGATCCTCGGCATCGCCGGGGTGCTCGGCTCCGGCCGTACCGAGGCGCTGCGCGCGCTGGTGGGCCTGGACCGCCCGGACGCCGGTGAGATCCGCCTTCGCGGCGAGGCCGTACGGCCGGGCGCGTTCGCCGCCATGCTCCGCAGGGGCCTGGGCATCACGCCGGAGAACCGGCGGCGCCAGGGGATCGTGCCGCTGCTGGGGGTCGATGAGAACATCGTCATCAGCGACCTGCGGCGGGTGAGCCGCTCCGGCGTGCTGGACCGCCGCGCGGTACGGCGGGCCGCCCAGACGCTCATCGACCGCCTGGCGATCAAGACGGCCCGCCCCGGCACGCCGATCGGCACGCTCAGCGGAGGCAACCAGCAGAAGGCCGTCCTCGCCCGGTGGCTGCACGCGGGCAGCGACGTCCTGCTGCTCGACGAGCCCACCCGCGGCGTCGACGTGGAGGCCAAACGCCAGATCTACCACCAGATGCGCGAGCTGGCGGACGACGGGCGCGCGGTGGTCTTCGTCTCCAGCGAGGTGGAGGAACTGGCCGACATCTGTGATCGCATCATCGTCCTGCGCGGTGGACGCGCCGTGGCCGAGCTCAGCGGCGACGAGATCGAGCTCAACCGCGTCCTGGCCCTGGCGATCGCTGAGGAATGAGAGAGAACATGAGCACGACCACGCCCACGGGCCCGCCCGTGGCCAGCACGCACGCCCGCGCCGGTGGCCGGCTGGGACGCAACACCCAACGGCTCAACGAGATCGGGCTCATCGGGGCCATCGTGGTGCTCTTCGTGGTGCTGGCCGCCACGGCGCCGGGCTTCCTGACCGTGACGAACCAGCTGGCCATCCTGCGCGACGCCGCGACGATCGGCGTCGTGGCGTGGGCGATGACCCTCGTCATCGTGGCCGGCGAGATCGACATCAGCATCGGCCCGGCCGTGGCGTTCTCCTCGGTCCTGCTGGCCAAGGCCACCGGGGAGTGGCAGGTCCCGTTCGCCCTCGCGGTCCTGCTCTGCCTCGCCGTGGGCCTGCTCCTCGGGGCCGGCGCCGGCTTCCTGCGGGCACGCTGGGGCATCCCGTCCTTCGTGGCGACCCTCGGCCTGTGGAGCGGCCTGCGCGGGCTGGCGCAGTACATGACCGACGGGCTGCCGGTCCCGCTGGAGCCCAACGGGTTCCTGGACGTGCTGGCCGGCAGCATCGCCGGGATCCCCACTCCCGCCATCATCATGGCGGTCCTGTTCGGCGTGTTCCTTTTCGTGGCGAACCGTACGGCCTACGGCCGCTCGGTCTTCGCCGTCGGCGGCAACGCCGAGGCCGCCCGCCTGGCGGGGATCTCCGTCGCCCGGATCCGGGTGATCCTGTTCGCCACCACCGGACTGCTCGCCGCGGTGAGCGGTCTGCTGCTGGCCGCGCGCCTGGGGTCCGGCAACGGCGGGGCGTCGGTCGGCCTCGAGTTCGACGTGATCGCCGCGGTGGTGATCGGCGGCACCTCCCTCGCCGGCGGCAAGGGATCCCTGCTCGGCACCCTGCTGGGCGTCGCCTTCATCACCTTCATCGGCAACGGCCTCGTCCTGCTCGGGGTCAACGCCTTCTTTCAGGACGTGGTTCGCGGCGTCATCATCGTCGGCGCCGTTCTGATCAACGTGCTGCTCTCCCACCGAAAGGGAGCCCCATGACCACCATGCAAGGCGTCTTCCTGCCCGGCGACTTCACCGCCGTCCTGCGCGAGGTGGCGGTGCCCACGCCCGGCCCGGGCCAGCTGCTCGTGCGGGTCGGCGCGTCCGGCATCTGCGGCAGCGACCTCTCCTATATCTATCGGGGCCACAAGACCCACGCCGGGCAGGAGGGCGCCGCATACAAGGGGGTCGTCGCCGGGCACGAGCCCAGCGGGCAGGTCGTCGAGACAGGGCCGGGTTGCCGGCGTTTCGGGGTGGGCGACCGGGTCATCGTGTACCATATCGTCGGCTGCGGCCGGTGCTCGAACTGCCGGCGCGGATACATGATCAGCTGCGGCGACCCGGATCGCAGGTCCGCGTACGGCTGGCAGCGCGACGGCGGCCACGCCGAGTACATCCTGGTCGAGGAGAGCACGGCCGTGCCCCTGCCGGACGAACTGTCCTACGTGGACGGCGCCCTGATCGCGTGCGGGTTCGGCACCGCGTACGAGGGGCTGCTGCGCACCGGGGCCGGCGGCCGCGACGACCTGCTCGTGGTCGGCCTCGGGCCGGTCGGGCTGGCGGCGGCCATGATCGCCCGGGGCCTGGGGGCGACCCGGGTGCTCGGCGTCGAGCGCTCGCCCGAGCGCGCCGCGCACGCCCGATCCCTCGGACTGTTCGACGAGGTCCTGATCGCCGGCGACGAGGTCGCCGAAGCTGTGGACGAGGCGACAGCGGGCCGCGGCTGCTCGGTGACCATGGACTGCTCAGGCTCGGCGGCCGGCCGCGCCGTCGCGATCCGGGGCGCGGCGGAGTGGGGCCGGGTCTCCCTGGTGGGGGAGGGCGGCCGGCTCGAGACGGAGGTCTCCGACCTGCTGCTGCACCGCCAGCTCACCCTGTACGCCTCCTGGGTCACCTCGCTGCAGTCCATGGAGGAGCTCGCCCATCGTCTGGTGCGCTGGGGCGCAGGACCGGAGCGGCTGGTGACCGACATCCTGCCGCTGGAGAAGGCCGACGAGGCGTACCGCCTGGCCGACTCCGGGCGGACCGGCAAGGTCTGCCTGGTCCCCTGATGGCGAACCAGGACACCGAGCCGCTGGTCCGCCTCACCGGCCCGTGGGGGGAGGCGGTCTTCCTGCCGGGACGCGGCGGGCGGATGATCTCCCTGCGCGCCGCGGGCCGGGAGTGGCTGTGGCGGAATCCGGACCTGCTCGACGCGTCCTGCGCGCTCACCCCCGCCGCGCGGCGGCTGCCGGCCCCGACCGGTTTCGGCAGCTGGGCGAACTGGGGCGGAGACAAGACGTGGCCCGCCCCCCAGGGCTGGTCGTCGGCCCAGGAGTGGGCGGGGCCGCCCGACCCGGTGCTGGACGCCGGCGCCTACACCGTGCTGGAGCAGGATGACCGGCGGGTACGGATGCGCAGCGCCGACGATCCCCGCACCGGGCTGGCCATCAGCCGCACCATCACCTCGGCCGGCTCCACCCTCGTGGTCGACAGCGAACTGGAGAACGTCACCGATCACCCGGTGCGGTGGGCGGCCTGGACGGTGACACAGTTCGAGACGGAGTCGTTCCGGGAGCACGACGATCGCCGGTCCGGGCTCTGGATCGGGCTGACCGAGCGGCACCGGGCGCCGGTGACGTTGTTCGCCCCCGACGGCGCGCCGACCCTGGAACGGGTCTCTCCCTCCGCCGGCCGGGTGCCGGTGCGCGACGTGGTCGGGAAGATCGGCATCGGCGGCACGGCCGGCTGGCTGGCCCTGGTGGCCCCCGGCGGGGCCACCCTGACCCAGCGCTTCGACGTGCGGCCCGGCGCCTCCTACCCCGACGCGGGCTCCGAGATCGCCGTGTGGATGCAGTACCCGAAGGAGGAGGACCTGGAGGGGTTGGAGGGTCTGCGCCCAACCGCCCGGCTTGTCGAGGCCGAAACCATGTCGCCCTTGACCCGCCTCGCCCCCGGCGAGGTCCTGCACCACCGAGTGACGTGGTCCGTGACGGACACCGTGACCGTGTAGGGGGTCATGCGCCAGTGGCCAGGGCCTGCGGCTGGTCCAGCGCGTGATCGATGACCATGGGGACAGCCGTGACCGTGTCCATGCCGTACGCGCCCTGGGAGGACTCGCGTAGGCGGTGAGCGAGTGGGTATGGCGAGGGTGACTACGGGTGCATGCGGGATCGGTGGGGTGAACGGCGATGGCGGAGCCGGGGCGGGAGGTGTACCCGCAGGCGGTGCTGAGCCCGCTGACGAGGGCGGCGCTCTTTCTCGTGGTGACGATCGATCCAGGAGGTGAGTCCCGCGTGCGGGCCTTGCTCTCCGAGTTGTCGGGTTTGCAGAGGGCTGTCGGTTTCCGCGCCCAGGAGGGCAGGCTGAGCTGCGTCACCGGGATCGGTTCCCAGGCCTGGGATCGGTTGTTCGCCGGGCCGCGCCCCGCCGAGCTGCACCCGTTCCGCGAACTGGCCGGCCCTGTCCACCATGCGGTGGCCACACCAGGTGACCTGCTGTTTCACATCCGGGCACAGCGGGCGGACCTGACCTTCGCGCTGGGGGCGGAGATCATGGATCGGGTGCGGGACGCGGTGACGGTCCGCGATGAGGTGTCCGGTTTCAAGTATTTCGACGTACGAGACCTGCTGGGCTTCGTCGATGGTACGGAGAATCCGGTCGGCCCGGCGGCCGGCGCCGCTGTCCTGATCGGCGCGGAGGACCCGCTCTTTGCCGGCGGGAGTTATGTGATCGTGCAGAAGTATGTGCACGATCTGCAGGCGTGGAACGCCCTGCCGGTCGAAGCCCAGGAGATGGTGATCGGCCGCAGGAAGTTGTCGGACGTCGAGCTGGACGACACCGTCAAACCGCCCGACTCCCACGTCGCGCTGACCACCATCGTCGATCCCGACGGCACCGAGCACCAGATCCTGCGGGACAACATGCCCTTCGGTTCCGTGGGGCGCGGTGAGTTCGGGACGTACTTCATCGGCTATGCCCGTACTCCGGCGGTCACCGAACGGATGCTGGAGCGGATGTTCCTCGGCGATCCACCGGCCAGACATGACCGGATCCTGGATTTTTCCGTCCCCATGACCGGCACTCTGTTCTTCGTCCCGAGTGCCGACTTCCTCGACGACCTGCCCGACCCGCCCGCCATCGCGGCCGCGCGGCCGGTCGACGCCGCGACGCGCGCGCCATCCGAGCCTGACAGGCGGATGCCGAAATCCCTGGGGATCGGGGATCTCAAAGGGAGCGAATTCTGATGGACAACCTGCATCGGGAACTGGCGCCGATCTCCGCGGTCGCCTGGGCCGACCTGGAGAACGAGGCGGGGCGGACATTTCGGCGCCATGTGGCCGGCCGTCGCATCGTCGATGTCGCCGGCCCGGCAGGGGTTCTGCTGTCGGCGGTCGGCACCGGGCACCTGCAGGCCCTTCATCCTCACTCGGAGGGCCTCATCGCCCATGCCCGCCGCTCCCAGCCGATCATCGAACTGCGCGTGCCCTTCACCGTCGACCGGCAGCAGGTCGATGACGTCGAACGCGGCGCGAAGGACGCGGACTGGCAGCCGGTCAAGGACGCCGCCCGCCAGATCGCCTTCGCCGAAGACCGCGCGATCTTCGAAGGGTACGCCGAGGCCGGCATCACCGGCATTCGCGCCGCCTCCGCCAACCCGGCCATCGCACTCCCGCCACACGTGCGCGACTATCCCACCGCCATCGGCCAAGCCGTGACCGCGTTGCGCTTGGCCGGCGTCAACGGCCCGTACACGCTGGCCCTCGGCGCCGACGCCTACACCGCCGTCAGCGAGGCCGCCGACCAGGGTTACCCGATCAAGGACCACATCACCGAACTCGTGGACGGCGAGCCCATCTGGGCACCCGCCATCGACGGCGCCTTCCTGCTGTCCACCCGCGGCGGCGACTTCGAACTGCACATCGGCCAGGACGTCTCGATCGGCTACCTCGCACACGACACCACGAACATCCAGCTGTACTTCCAGGAGACTCTGACCTTCCTGGTCTACGCCGGCGAGGCCGCGGTGGCGCTGTCGGCACCGGCCGATGCCAGCGGCCCGGCTTGACGCGCGGATCAACCTGGCCCCGATCGCTTAATCCGTCGAATGCACGTCACGTATCGTCCAAACATGGCCGTACGCTTCTGCCCGGTCCTGGTCGGCCGGGAGCATGAGCTGGCCGACCTGCGTGCCGCCCTGGCTGACGCCCGAGCCGGTACGGCCGCGACGCGGATCATCGTAGGCGTCGCCGGGGTCGGCAAATCGCGTCTGGTGGCCGAGCTGGCGGCGGAGGCTGCGGCGGCCGGTATGGCGACCCTGACGGGAAGGGCCGTCCAGAGTGGGAGGCGGGAGGCGTTCCGGCCCGTCGCCGAGGTGTTGATGGCGGTGCTCCGAACCACGAATCCGGCCGATCTCGCCCATCTGCGTCCGTTTCGATCGGCGATTGGCCGGTTGGTGCCGGACTGGGCGGAGGACAAGCCGGCGCCGGAGTTTTCGCTGGTCGTGCTGGCCGAGGGCGTGCTGCGGATGCTGGCTGCCGCCGCCGGGCAGCGCGGCGCCCTGCTCGTCGTCGAAGACGTGCATTGGAGCGACCCGGAGACTCTAACGGTGCTGGAGTACCTGGCGGACAATCTTCGCTCCGAACGCGTTCTCTGCGTGGCGACCATGCGACCCGACCCCGACACGGAGGCGTACGCGGTGGCCAGGCGACTCGCGGCCCGGCGTTCGGCGGCGTACGTCGAGGTGGTGCCCCTGTCCGCTCCGGTCGTTCGGCGAATGGCGCGGTTATGCCTGGACATCGAGGAGCTGCCTGCGGCGCTCGAACCGCTGGTGCTGGCGCGCGCCGAGGGCCTTCCGCTGCTGGTCGAGGACCTGCTGGCGACCGCGTACGAAAGCGGGGTGCTGCGGCGATCGGACGGGACCTGGACGTTGGCGGACGAGGCCGCGCGGGTCATCCCACGCGATTTCGCCGACACCGTACGCAAGCGCGTCGCCCTGCTCGGCGATTCGGCCGGAATTCTCCTCCAGGCGGGTGCCGCTCTCGGCACCGCCTTCGACTGGCGCATCGCCGCCGAGGCGACCGCGATCTCGGCACCGACGGCGCTCGCGGAGTTCCGCCGAGCCGTCGACGTGGGCCTGCTGCGTGTCGACGAGGGCGAAGGAGGGCCGTCCTTCGGCTTCCATCATGCGCTGACGCGCGACGCGGTCTGGTCGATGCTGCTCGCGCACGAACGTCTGCGGCTGTCGGCCGCCGCCCTGGAGGCGGTGCAGGCACGCCATCCCGGCCTGCCGGGACAGTGGTGCGACCTGGCCGCGTTGCTGAGCGAACGCGCAGGACAGGCGGGACACGCGGCGAGTCTGCTGCTGCTGTCGGGCCAGCGCGCGCTGGCGCGTGGCGCGCTCGCGACCGCCGAACAGGTGCTGGAACGCGCCCAATCGCTCGCCGCCGACCTGTCTCTGCGCACGGCGGTTGGGGAAACCCTGACCGAGGTCCTCTCGCTGGCGGGCACCACAGATCGCGCGTTCGCCACCGGAAGCGCACTCCTGGCGGAACTCGCCGAACTGCCGGAAACATCGGAGGCGCAGCTGAGGGTGCATCTGTGCCTGGCCAGAACCGCGATCGGCGCGACACGCTGGGCCGACGCGGGCCACCACCTGCGCCGGGCCCGGGATCTGGCGAAAACGCGCCCCGACACGGCCCTCGCGGCACGGATCGACGTCCTGGCCGCCCAGGTCGCCATGGGCGTGGAACGGCTTGAGGATGCCACGGCTCTCGCCCGCTCGGCCCGGGCGACCGCCACTCCGGAAGTGGCCTGCGAAGCGCTGATCATCCTGGGCCGACGGGCGCGCTTAGCCGATCTGGCCGCTGCGGGCCGGTTCTTCACCGAGGCGTACGAGCTCGCCGACCGCCACGCCCTGCCCTACTGGTCCATCCAGGCGATGCACGAGCTGGGCACCGTGGAGGCGTTGTCGACGGGCAGGTTGGATCGGCTGCGGCAGGCACACGACATGGCGCTGGCCTCCGGCGCGCTGGCCACCGCCGCCATTCTCGATCTTCAACTGGCCGGCGCACACCACGTACGGTTCGAGCCGCTCCAGGGACTGGAGGCCGCGATGCGGGCCGCCGAGGGCGCTCGCCGTTTCCGGCTGGGCCACGCCCTGCCCGTCGCCCTCGTCCAGGCGGCCGGATGCCACGCGCTCGCTGCGCGCCGTACGGACATGGAGGCGGCGCTGAGCCAGGCGGAATCGATCGCCTCCGGCGATAGCGTGGTGGAGGCGCTGGCCTGGGGGCACTGCCGTGGCCTTCTCGACCTGCTCCAGGAGGATCGCGCCGCCGCCATGCGGGCTCTGGACAAGGCCATGGGGTTCATCCGGCACGCGTCCGGGGGGCCGCCCGGGATCTTCCGTGGCCTGTGGGCTCTCGTCCGTACGCTCCAGGACCCACGGCACGCGAGCGCCGCCCAGCAGGAGGTGCGCGATTCGGGCGTCACGACGCTGCCGATGAACGCCGCAATGGTGGCGTACGCCAACGCGATTCTGCTGGGGCATACCGGCGACACCGCGGGAGCCACGTCTGCCTTCGACGCCGCGGACTCGACCATGACCTCATGGGAGGGTCACGACGGCCTTTGGCATCTCGTCCGGCGCCTGGTGGCGGAGGCCGCGCTGCGCGACGGATGGGGACAGCCCGCGATGTGGCTGCGACAGGCCGCGACATACTTCGCCGGCACCCCGCACCAGCCCGTCACGTCGGCATGCCATTCGCTCCTGCGCGCCGCGGGACAGCCGGTACCCCGCCTCGCCCGCGGCGAGATCCCCGTCGAGCTGCGCGCGAGAGGCGTCACCGGCAGGGAGACCGATGTTCTCGCGCTGCTGGGCTCGCGCCTGTCCAACAAGGAGATCGCGGACCGCCTGGTCCTGTCCCCGCGGACCATCGAAAAGCACGTGGAACGCCTGCTCGCCAAGACGGGCCTGCCCGACCGCCTGGCCCTGGCCGGCCTGGCCATGCGCCTGCGTCTCACGGGCAGGACGCCGGATACGTAGCGACGTACGTATCGATCCCCGATGTCTCCCGTACGTCGGCCGCGGCACGGTGGACGCGACGAGAACACCAACACGAGGAGAACATCGTGCAGCTCACTCAGCAGCCGTTCATCCTGTCCTCCGGGGAAGGCAGGGCCATCTGGCACCTGGGCGCCCTTATGAACTTCAAGGCCGTGGGCGAGGACACCGGCGGCGCGTTCTGGCTGGCGGAGGTATCGGCGGCCATTGGCGGGGGACCCCCCATGCATGTACACGCCCACGAAGACGAACTGTGGTATGTACTCGACGGCGAGGTCAGCTTCTTCGTCGGCGACCAGGTCACCACGGTCGGGCCCGGCGCGGTGGTCTACGGCCCGCGCAACGTCGCCCACACCTTCAAGGTGAACTCGCTGACCGCGCGCTTCCTCGGCATGGCCACCCCGGCCGGCTTCGAACATTTCTTCCTGGAAACCGGGCGTCCTGCCGAAACCCTGACCCTCCCCCCTTTCCCGAACGAAACTCCGGACATTGCCGCTCTCTCCGAACACCTGGCCCAGTACGGCACCCAAATCATCGGACCGCCCCGCTAGGAGGTCCCTTCTCGGTGGGGCGACCGGGTGCAGGCGGTGATCGCCGCATACGCGGCGGGCCTGGTCGCGGGACCGACTGACTCGCGACAGCCCGTGCCAAGGGCGGGCTCACGCTCAGGCGGTCGCCTACGGCGCAGGTAGGTAGGTACTAGGCTAGGCCTGCTACTGGCCGCCTTGGCTCAATCGGCAAAGCTTCCATCGTGCGGGCAGAAAGCCTGGGTTGGATCCCCCAAGGCGGCTCGATGTCGCTGGCTCTCGCTTCGGCGATCTCCCGGCGCGCCCTGCCGGGCTCGCCTACCAGGGCCAGGGCATGGCGCATCCGGCTCTTACCCATGACTCCCTTATCGGCCGGCGGCGGCCGAAGTCACTCGGCGCTTCTTCTGGCGGCCCAGGTCGAGCAGGATCTCGGCCCGTGCCCGGAGAGCGGGAAGGGAGTTCCCGTCGTGGTTGAGGACGTCGTTGAGAACGTCGAGGGCCGCCTGCGGGTGCCCGCAGTGCCACAGGGCCCAGGCCAGTTCGGTGCGGATGCTGGCATCGTCGGGGGAGCGCTGCACGGCCGAGACCAGCTCTGGAATCGCCAGCCGGCTTTCGCCGCGGGCCCGGTGGGATCTTCCGATGGCGGCTAGCAGGCGGCCGACCGCTTCGGTCTGTCCATCGAGCTCGAATAGCGCCGACGCCCGGCGGTAGTGGTCGATGGCGGCGTCGTAGCGAGCATCGGCGAAGGCGACGTTGCCGAGGAACGACTCGATCTCCGCTCGGAGCCGGGAGGAGACGGAGAGCGCGAGTGCCTTCTCGCCCTCGCGGCGAGCGCGGGCGAAGCCGCCCTCACGGAGCGCGTGCTGTGCGGAGTGCAGATGTTCTTCCGGGGTCCGCTCGGACAACGTGACGCCGGGCGCACCGTCGTCCTCCCGGATCAGATGGATCAGGCTCTCCTGCGACAGCTCGTACTGGGGGACCGCGCCTTCGGCGAGGCCCTCGCGCGGTGTCAGGATGTGACGGTCGATCAGGGCGGCGATCACCTCGTTGGGCATGCCCGCCGTGTGGGTGTCGCCGCGCTGGACCGAGGTTCGGGTGGAGTCGGCCACGAAGTTCGAGCGGAGCCAGGCGCGCAGTCCGACCGCGTCGCCGTCGAGGTGGTCGCGGGCGGCCTCGGCGATCATTCCGTCGACGAACGACTCCAGCGAACGGCGGACGTTGGCGTACTCGATGATGTGCTCGACCGTGATGTGGGTGACGTCTGGCGGGAGCGAGTACCACAGGTGGGCGCAGACCACCTGGAGCTGGACCGGCTCGATCACCTTCGACTCGGGTGCGTCCTCCCGGACGCCGCTGAGGTCCTGGAGCAGCCGCTGGGCTGCCTCATCAGCATAGGAATAGCCCGTTCCGGTCAGCGGACCGACGATGGCCCGATGGGCGGCGGCGGATTCGAGCGGGCCCAGCGCGAAGCGTCCCTTGAACATATCGTGGAGGCGTTCGTTCCGGAGGATCATGTTGACCTGATCGTCTCTGATCGAGATCAGCACCCGCAGGTCGAGATCCCGACGGAGGACCTCCACCAACTGGTCGATGAACCACTCCCGGTAGGGCGCGTGCCGCCCGCTCCCGAGGAACAGGTCTTCGGCCTGGTCGATCGCCGCCAGGCGAAACACCGGGTCTCCGTAGGGATCCTGCCGGGACGGGCGGTTTCTGAAGAACTGGCTCAGCGTCAGGCCCGCCAGCCGGGTCGGGCTGTCTTCGGGAGACCACGACGACAACAGCGCGAACACGTGGGGGTTGTGCTCGGGCAGCGCGGCCGAAGGGAACAGGGAGCTGTAGGACAATCGCCCCAGGGGGAGGACGTCGTTCTGCGACGGGTCGAGCAGCGGCAGAATGCCCGCGTTGAGTAGTGATGTCTTCCCGGCGCCTGAGGGACCGTACAGAACGGTCAACTGGTTGGAGCGCCATAGGTCGCAGACCTCGTAGGCCTCACGTTCGCGGCCGAAGAACTTGCCGCTGTCCTGCCGCCGAAAAGCCCGCAGGCCCACGTATGGTTCGAGACGATCCCGGCCGGTCACGGCGTGGCCCCCATCCGGTTGCGTAGTTCCGTGAAGAACTCCTTGGTGCCGCCCCAGAACACGGAGATCTGCCATTCGCGATAATACCAGGCCAGGAGCAATTCCAGATCCCTGACCGTCCATCCGGAGGTGCCGCGGGTGGGGGAGAGTTGAATGCTCACGTGACGGCGTCGGCTGATCCCCGGAATTGACCTGCCCATCTCTTGGAACAGTGCCCGGAACGACCAGTCCTGGAGGCTGTAACCGACGAACAACAACGGGCGAGTCGTCAGCGCGGCGAGGATCGACGGAGGAAACATGCGACTGTTGCCGGTGGTGCGCTCGATCACGAGATTCCGCAGGAACACCATGTAATCGTCCTCGGCCAGGACGAAGGTGGCCGGGTCGCGCATCGCTCCGTGCAGGTGGTAGACCAATGGGCTCGCCGGAGCGGGGTTCCAACCCGCGGTATCCCCGAACAGCGGGTCCGGGGTGATGGTCTCGCTCCACGGGCACACGGCTGCTCTGGCCGTCTTCCTACGTGCCGCCAGCGCCTGGACGATGAAGTCGTCGTAGTTGGTGGTCAGGTAGACGGGCAGGTCGAAGGAGGCCAGCATCGCGTGCGGTTCGTTCTCGTCCTTGAAGTCGGGGACGGGGTCGTCCTTCATGAGTTCGTCCCGGACGAGATATTTAACGTGATCGAGATCGCCGTATTTCATCGCCGCGTACTGCGCCACGCGGGGCAGTTCGGTGGAATCGGGGCCGGGATAGTCGTATTTCTCCGCGAGTCTCTCACTGAGCTCACGACCGGACGGGAGCACGCTCAGCGAGGCGCCGGCGCCGACGAAAGGGGTGCAGTGGCCGCTCCTCAACTGGTAGACGAGCCGCTCCCAATCCTCCTCGACCATTTCGCCCATGCATGGCTCCACCTCTTCGACCCGACATCCGGTATCGACTGTAGAGCCGGATATGCCGGAGTGGCCGAAGAATTTTCCCCCCAATCTTCGGTTTGATGGTCGAGAGGGTGTGCAGCGTCATCGGTTCGCGACCCTCCCGCCGTTGTCGGTCAGATGAAGTTCTGGAACCCGGAACTCGTCGTGGTGGGCTGTTCGACGAAGTATTCCAGCAGCCCACGCAGGGTCGCGTAGGGAAGGTCGTCAATCGAGTTCAGAAGTGCTTGCTCGTTCCCCGGAGAATGCCGCTCAGCATCGATCATGTAAGCCCTCGCCTTCAGTGACAGTCCATAATGGGAATTACGGTTGGCCGCGTCAGCGGCCCGGGTGCCATTGACGAATGTTACTGTCTATATGAGTTTTGAACAGGGCCAGACGCGAAGCAAGTCGTTTCTCCCGGAAGCCGGAGGTCTGTGGTGGTCGAGTCCTCCTCACTGGCGGTTCATTCACCTTCGAACAAACAACCGGAGATCTTCGAGCGAGTTCCTCAACGGAACAGGAACTTCACCGGTCGAGAAAGCCTGCTGCACCAGCTCCGGGAGGGCATGCGCTCGGTGACCGCCGTCATCCCGCTGCCGCAGGCCCTCCAGGGCTACGGCGGCGTCGGAAAGACCCACCTTGCCATCGAGTACGCCCACCGCTACGGCTCCCACTACGACCTGGTCTGGTGGATCCCCGCGGACCAGTACTATCTGGTTCCCTCGGCGCTGGCGGCAATGGCTCCCTATCTCGGACTGGCGCCCGCCTCGATCGTGGGTGTGGAGGAGGCGGCCGAATCCGTGCGCAGGGCGTTGCAGAAGGGTGAACCGTACAACAACTGGTTGCTGATCTTCGACAACGCCGAGGACTCCCGCATCGAACGCTTCATTCCGCGCGGTCCCGGCCACGTGATCATCACCTCCCGCAATCCGAACTGGGACGACCAGTTCCGCTCCCTTGCGGTGGACGTTTTCACCCGTGAAGAGAGCGTCGAATTCCTGCGGAAAAGGCTGGGTTCCCGAATCACCCGCGATGAGGCCGACCAGCTGGCCGACAAACTCGGCGACCTGCCGCTGGCCCTGGAACAGGTCGGCGCTCTGCAACGGCGTGGCACGATGTCGGTCGACCAGTACATCGAACTGCTGGAGAAGGAGACGAGCCGGCTGCTCGACATCGAACGACCTAAGGATTATCCGCTGACCATGACAGCGGCCTGGCGGGTCTCGGTGTCGCTGCTGGAGGACCGGCTCGCGGTCGCGTTGGACCTGCTGCGGTGCTGTGCCTTCTTCGGGCCGGAACCCATTCCGCTCGACGTGTTTCGCCGCGGGAACAAGGCCAACGCCCCGAGCCTGGCGAAGATCCTGCCCGACCCGATCATGCTCGACAAAACGGTGAAGGAACTCAGCCGTTACGCATTGATCCGCAGCGACCCCGAGAGCCGCACCATTCAGGTGCACCGGCTGATCCAGGCCCTGCTCCGAAACGATCTCGACGAGAAAAGACAGGGCGAACTCCGCAGGGAGGTTCACCTGCTGCTCGCCGGAAGCGCTCCGAAAGCTGCGGACGACAACTCCAAATGGCGCGACTTCGCCGATCTCGTCCCGCACGTCGGCCCTTCCGAAGTCGTCGGTTCGGCCGATCCCGAGGTCCGCGAATTCGCCCTCAACGTGGTGCGCTATCTCTACGCCTCAGCCAACTACAAATCGGCGCTCGAACTAATCGAAAGGTTCATCGACGAGTGGAGCAAGCCGGAAGAGAACCACCCCGACGTGCTGCGGGCCCGTCGTCACCAGGCGAACATTTTGCGCCGCATGGGCGAGTACGACAAGGTCTATGAGCTCGACCGTGACACTTGGGAGAAGGTGCGCGCGCAGTTCGGCCCGGAGCACCAGGAGACGCTGATCGCGACGAACGGTCTCGGCGGCAGCCTGCGCGCCCGCGGCGAGTTCCGGGCCGCCCTCGAATTGGACGAGGAGTTGGTCCGTACGCACGAGCGCCTGCTCGGCGAGGACAGCGTGCTGACCCTGCGGGCGAAGAACAGTCTGGCCCTTGATTATGCGCTGAACAGCCAATACGGGCTGGCCAGGAGACTCCACACCGAGGTCTATCTGGCCCAGAGCGAGGCGACCAGCCCCACTGGTTTCGAGATCGTGCTGTTGTCGTGGAACAGCATGGCTCGGTCCGTCAGATTGACCAGTGACTTGGAGGAGGCCTGCGACACCGGCGAGGCGGCGTTGGCGTTCGGGGTGCAGAAGCTGAGCAAGGACCACTGGGCCACCCTGATCACCGCCAAGGACCTTTCGATCGCGTATAGACGCGCGGGGGCGCTGGACGAGGCACTGGCGAGCGCTCATGACACGCACACTAGGCTGGCCCGGCTCTTCGGCGCGACGCACCCCGACACGGTCGCGGCGGCGGTAAACGTGTCGAACGTCCTGCGGGTCCGCGGCGAACTGGCCGACGCCTTCGAACTGGCCGCCGATATGACCCGCACCTACCCGTTGGTGTTCGGTAACGACCACCCCTTCACGCTGGCCTGCCAGTCGAACCTGGCGATCCTGCACCGGCTGCTGGGCAATCCCGAGCTGGCCCGTACGGTCAACGAGGGCAGCCGCCGGGGCCTGATCAACCGGCTGGGCCCGACCCACCACTACGTGTTGTCGTGCTCGGTGAACCTCCAGAGCGACCTAGCCGCGCTGGGTGAGTTCGAACAGGCCAGACAGCTCGGCGAGCAGACGTACGCGCAGCTCGCCGACCAGTTCGGACACGACCATTTCCTGACCATGTCGTGCGCGGCGAACCTGGCTCTCGACCGGGCGGCGGTGGGCGCACCGGACGCGGAGGAACTGCGCCTGGACACGGCGGAGCGGTACCGGGAACGGCTCGACCTCGGCCAGCCCGACGCGGTCACGGCCGCGTCGGGCACGCGCATCGACTGCGACTTCGACCCGCTACCGATCTGAGCGCCCGTTCCGGGCCAGCCATGCGGCCTTGTGGTCGGCTGCAGCCCGCTCAGCGGCAGCCAGCGCCTCATCGTCGAGGGGTTCGGCCAGCACGTCGCCCAACCGGGTCCGCATGCCCTCGACGAAGTTCATCCCCACATGGTTGAGCAACTGCTCGTCTTCGAGGGTGTCCAGCACCCGCCGGACCCCCTCCCGCCACCGCGCGAGTTCGACGCGTCCCCGCAGGCCTTCTCGCGGGTGCTGGCGCTGCCAGAACTCGCTGACGCCGAGGTAGGCGTAGGCACCCTGCAGGAGACCGTGGGCGGGGCGGGGATCGGGACGCCAGGGGGCGTAGTAGGAATCGGTGCGCTCGTAACGTACGAGGGGGACGAAATGCATGAGGGCGTCCAGTTTGGCGTGCTGGATTTCGTGGGCGAGCGTCTCGGCCAGCCACGTCGCCGACCCCCGGGGCACGGACATGGCGATCGCGCCGAACGTCTCCCGGGCCGACGCGCTGCTGACCCCCTCGGGCGGCGCCGCGATCGGAGTGATCGCACGCACCATCGCGACGATCTCCTCGGCCACCGCGGGGTGGGTCTCCCGTAACACGCTCCATGCCTGCGGGAGCAGGTCCCGCCAGGCGGGGAGGCCGGCCGGGTCGATCCTCGGCGTGACGCGGCCGGGTTCCGGCCATCGGTACGGGTCAAGATCGTCCAGGACGATCTCGAAGCCGTCGCCGACCCGGATGCGGTGCAGTATCTGCCAGCCGGGCCCGTCGGCCCCGAGGTCCACGTCGATGCGCCGGCCATGGGCCCGCAGGCGGCGGCCCTCGGCCTCGAGCTCGATCTCGGCCGAGGCAGTTCCCAGAGACAACCGGCCCAGGCTCGGCACCATCAGGCGGCCCTCGTCGTCCAGCGGCACGTGCACCCGGCAGGCCCCGCCGGAGGCGATGGCCGCGGCGAGGGTGACCGCGCCCAGCCGGGAAGGACGCTCCGGACCGCGTGCGCGCAGCGAGAGGAAGGTCCGCCAGGCCCAAGCGCTGACCGCCGGATGGTGCAGCACCTGGCCGACGGCGGCGGGCGCGGCCGCCTCCAGTTCCAGGAGGGCCGTGTACGCCGCGCTCGCCGGACCCGCATCGGGATGGTCCGCCGCGTCCGCCTCCTCGACGACGCCTCTGAGCAGGGCGACCCGGTGGCGGAGCTGGAGTCCGTTCAGTTCCGCGGCGGCCTCGGCGTTGGCCGGCTCCTCGGCCAGCGCGCGGAAGGTCTTGTCGGAGACCCTACTCATACGCGTCCCTTCAGTCGGACGGTGTCGCGGGCGTGCCGATCGCTGATGTACGAGATGAGCCGATAAAGGTCAGGGCAGTACACCGAAGGGCTGCGGAACCCGGTCGACGGCCGGAAGCGGTGCGCGTAGAGACCTCCGCCGCAGACCCGCAGCAGTTCGCAGGCGTGACACTCCGGAGCGAGGGCACGCTCGCCGATCTGGCGGGCGATGACGGCCGGGTGTCTCAGGGCCTCATCGAAGGCGTCGGTCAGGACGTGCAGCCCGGTGGCCGACGCTCCCTGGTACGCGGATTTGAGGATGTCCGATTGTTCGATGGCGCCCCCGGTCTCCACTACCACCATTAATGCCGGCGACAGGCCGACGGATTCGCTCCGCGAGGCGCCTCCGGAAAGCAGCCGGGTGATCTCATGGAACAGCCGGATCTCCGTACGGAACCTCGGGGCGTCCCGCCACTCGTCGAAAACGCGGATGAGCCAATCGGCATAAGGCGTCGCCGTGGAATCGGGATCCCGCCACGGGGGCGGCGCCGACCAGTTGCCGTGCGGAAGCAGGAAATCGACGCTCGGCGGATCGAATTCGAGCAATGCGCGATAGGTCCGTACGGGATCGTTTCGCAGGTCGATGGTGCACAGGATCCCTGCGAAAATCTGGTGAAAGGGCCCGTCGAGCAGGCGTAACGCGCGGGCGACCCGTTCGTGGCTGCCCCGGCCCCCGGCGAACACGCGGGTTCTGTCATGCGCCTCGGCGTATCCGTCCAGGCTGACCCCGACCCGTATCCCCAGGTCACTGAAGATCCGCAGGAACGTCTCATCGAGCCGGACGGCGTTGGTCTGCATGCTGACCCTGACCCGCGTGCCCACCTCCGCGCAGGCCGACCGGATCGTCCGCACGATGAATTCCAGCGATTCCGCCCCCGCCAGCAACGGTTCACCGCCGTGCAGGATGACGTCCACGTCGCTCAGCCGGTGGGTGCGGGCGTGTTCGGCGATGCGGTATGCGGTATGCGCCACGATAGCAGGGGACATCTGGCGTGGCTGGTTTCGCCAGCCCTGGTCGGCCATTTCATAGACGTAGCAGTTAGGGCAGGCGAGATCGCATCGGCTGTGCACCTTGAGGATGAACTGCCGAAAGGCGGAAGGCCGCCATCCCGAGGCCAGCAGTTCCGCGACGTCGAGGTTTGCCGGAAAGACGTTTTCGGACGGCGGCTTCGTGGGTTCTTGGTTGTTCGACAACCCGCCTCCCCTTTTTCGCCAACCCCATTTCGCCCTATTTTGCACAGATAGTCAATGTTCGGACGTCTTGGCGTACCAGAATGGCGAGCGAACGCGAGCTCGATGGCGTTCTCACCGCCGCTCGCGTTCTCCCGCTAACCGTTCATGATCTCGGGGGATGTATCCACAATGAGGCCACCGTGGCCGGCCTTGGTGCTCAGCTGCCGTAGACCTCGAAGGTGAACAGCGAGTACCCCCAGGGTGTGGCGCGTGTGGTGCCGTAGATGCGCACGTATCTGGTGGAGTTGTTGAGTCCGGTGTTGTTGTCCTCGCCGCCGTTGCCGCCGGTGACGGATCGGGCTGTTGTCCAGGTTGTGCCGTTGGGTGATGTCTGGATCTGGTACGCCGAGCCGTAGGCGGCTTCCCAGACCAGTCGTACGCGGGTGATGGTGTAGGTGGCGCCTAGGTCGACCTGGATCCACTGGGGGTCGGAGAAGGCGCTGGACCATCGGGTGGTCGTGGAGGCGTCCACTGCGGCCGAGGCCGGGTAGGCGCCCGATTCCACGCTCGACGCGGTCGCGGGCTTGTTCAGGGCCAGATTCGTCCCGGTCGGGGGCTGCGTGCCGAGCTCCTTGATCCGGATATTGCGGAACGCGACCTGGTCGGCGCCGCTGTGGTTCTGGATGCCGACGTACCCGTCCAGGTTGCGGCTCGGATTGGTGTTGGTGAAGTCGTTGATCAGCGAACCGTTGAGGTACACGCGAATGCGCTGGCCTTCGACGAGAATCTCGTAGGTGTTCCACTCCCCGGGCGGGTTGAGCGCGGCGTCACGTGCCGCGATGTCGGCGGACTTGAACGTGTAGATCGAGCCCGTGGTCCGGTCGGGCGTGTCGCTGGCGTCGATCTGGATCTCGTAGCCCTGGTTCACCGCGACGTTCGGGTCGCCGCCCGGGTTGGGGAAACCGACGAAGATGCCGGAATTGCTGTCCCCGGTGAGCTTCCAGTCCGCCTTCAGCGAGTACGAGGTGTACTGCTTGGCGCTGTTCCAGAACAGGCCCATGCCGCCGACGGAGGTCAGCGTGGCGTCGGAGTTGGTGAAGCTGCCCGGCCCGGACTGCGACCAGCCTGTCGTGGAGCCGTTGTAGAGGGTGGTGTACCCGGTCTCGGGCCTGCAGTCGGCCTTGGCCCGCTTGGCCGCGTACCGGATGCCGCCGAGCAGTTGGCTGCGGAAGTTGGCCTCACCGTAGGACGCCTGGGTGTGCCCGAAACCGGTGTAGAACGACCGTCCGCTGTCGATGGTCTTGCACCAGGTGATCGGGTGGTCGGCGCCCATCGACCCGCCGGAATACGAGGATTCGTCCAGGGTCGCCAGGACGCGAGCCGTACCGCGGGGGTTGGTCTGGTAGTTGTACAGCTCGTCGGTGCGGGTCCAGGTCTGCGGCAGGTGCCACGTGGCCGGGTGGGCTCGGTTCTCGGTCTTCGAGTTGACCTGCTGGATCGCCGGATGACTGGCGAACCAGGCCCCGGCGAGCTGACCGTAGAACGGCCAGGCGTACTCGGTGTCGGCGGCGGCGTGGACGCCCACGTAGCCGCCGCCACCGCGGATGTAGGACTCGAACGCGGTCTGCTGGGCCGCGTTGAGCACGTCACCGGTGGTGCTGAGGAAGACGACCGCCTCGTACTGCGCGAGGTTGGCCGTGGTGAACGCGTTCGCGTCCTCGGTCGCGGTGACGGTGAAACTGTTGGCGGCGCCGAGATCCCGGATCGCCTGGATGCCGTTCGGGATCGAGTCGTGCCGGAAGCCGGCGGTCTTGGAGAAGACGAGCACGTCGTAGGGCGCGTCAGCGGCCGCGGCCGGTGTCGCGTAGAGCGTGGCGGCGGCGAGGGCGATGACGGCGCCCACACCGGTCAAGACTTTGCGCATGAATCCTCCAGTTGCTGGCGTCAGCTGCCGTAGACCTCGAAGGTGAACAGCGAGTACCCCCAGGCGGTGCCGCGTGTGGTGCCGTAGATGCGCACGTATCTGGTGGAGTTGTTGAGTCCGGTGTTGTTGTCCTCGCCGCCGTTGCCGCCGGTGACGGATCGGGCTGTTGTCCAGGTTGTGCCGTTGGGTGATGTCTGGATCTGGTACGCCGAGCCGTAGGCGGCTTCCCAGACCAGTCGTACGCGGGTGATGGTGTAGGTGGCGCCTAGGTCGACCTGGATCCACTGGGGGTCGGAGAAGGCGCTGGACCATCGGGTGGTCGTGGAGGCGTCCACCGCGGCCGAGGCCGGGTAGGCGCCCGATTCCACGCTCGACGCGGTCGCGGGCTTGTTCAGGGCCAGATTCGTCCCGGTCGGCGGCTGCGTGCCGCTGTTGAACGTGAAGGAGTCGATGTCGAACAGCGACCCCGCGCCACCGGTGAACACCAGGAACAGGTTGACCGTCCCGGTCGGCGGTGACACGGTGCCGGTGACGTTGACCCAGTTCTCCCAGCCACCGGTGGGCGCGACCGTGGCGGTGCCGACCACGGGCCCGGTCGCCGAACCGCTCCGAATGGTCAGCGTCCCGCCGGTGCCCGCCGACGCGACCCGGGCCGTGAACGAGGTGACCCCGGCCAGGTTGTACGGCGTGAACGAGATCCAGTCCCCGTTCTCGACGTTCCCGATCGCCCTGCCACCGTTGGCCGACGCCTTGGTCACGATGGTCACGCCCTGCTGTGCGCTGTAGTGCTCGGCCTGGCGGGTCCGCGGTTGCGCGACGACCTGCGTCGCGTGGACGGACGTGGTCGAGCCGACCGGGGTGTACTCGGCGTCGAAGACGCCGAAGACGTTCGCGCTGGCGTCATGCTCACCGTCCACCGTGGTCTGGATGGTGCCGGAGCATCCCGTCGCGCTGGTCAGCGCGTGGCCGTGACTGTCGTGGCCGAGGACGTAGGTGAGCTTCACCCGGCTGCAGTCGATCGTCGGGGAGTTCGGATCGCTGACGGTGATCTGGTACGGGATCGCGTCACCGAAGTTGAACACCCGCCCGTTGACCGGCTGAGTGAGGGTGACCGTGGCCTGACCGACGTTGACGACGACGCTGGCCGTGGCTTGGAGACCGGTGCTGTCGGTCACCGTCAGAGTCGCAGTGAACTGGCCGTTGCCCGCGTAGGTGAACGACGGGTTGGCCGCGGTCGAATCCGTGCTGGCGTTCGTGGTGAAGTCCCACGCGTACGTGATCGGGTTGCCGTCGGGGTCACTGGTCCCGGCCGAGCTGAACTGCACCGTGAGCGGCGCGTTGCCGCTGGCCGGGGTGGCGCTGGCCCGGGCGATCGGGGCCTGGCCGGTGGTGCCCGAGTTGTACTCGATGCGGTACAGAGCCGAGTTGGCGTCACCGCCGAACCAGCCGGTGCCGTAGTCGAGCACGTACAGCGCGCCGTCCGGCCCGAACTCCATGTCCATCACCTGGGTTCCGGACCAGGGGAAGGCCTCGATCGTGCCGACTCCACCGCTGCCGTTCACCGTGGCCGTCTTGATCCACCGGCGGCCGAACTCGCCCAGGAACACCCTGCCGTCCATCGTCTGCGGGAACTTCACGGACGAGGCGAGCGCGGCGTCGTAGCGGTAGACCACGCCACCCATCGGCGACCAACTGCCGCAGCAGAGGCTGGCGGGGTCCTGCCCGACCCCGTACGGCAGCCAGGCCGCCCGCGAGGCCGGAAGCGCGGTGATGCCGGTGTTTCGCGGCGAGTTGTTCGTCGGACCGCCGGCGCAGTTGTAGGCGCCGGTAGAAGGCCCGGACGGGAACGTGTACTCCACGTACGCCACGTTGAACTGCGAGCAGTACGGCCAGCCGTAGAAGCCGGGCTGGGTGATGCGCTCGAACGAGACCGAGGCGGCCGGGCCCCGGCCGGCGCTGGCGGTGCCCGAGTCAGGCCCGTAGTCACCCAGGTAGACCACGCCGGTCGCCTTGTCGACGCTCATCCGGAACGGGTTGCGGAAGCCCATCGCGTAGATCTCGGGCCGGGTGTTGGCCGTGCCCGGCGCGAACATGTTGCCGGCCGGGATGGTGTAGCCGCCGGTCGCGCCCGGCTTGATCCGCAGGACCTTGCCCCGCAGGTCGTTGCTGTTGCCGGAGGAGCGCTGAGCGTCGAACGCCGGGTTACGGGTCGACCGCTCGTCGATCGGCGTGTAGCCGTCCGAGGCGAACGGGTTGGTGTCGTCGCCGGTCGACAGGTAGAGGTTGCCGGCCGCGTCGAAGTCGATGTCACCGCCGACGTGGCAGCACATGCCACGGGAGGTCGGGACGTCGAGGATCGTGACCGCCGAGGTCGCGCTGATGGTGTGGTCCGCGTTGACCGTGTACCGGGCCAGCCGGTTCACCCCGTTGAACGGGGCGAACTGCGCCGCCGTGCCGTCGGACGGCGCGTCCCCGCCCGGGGTGGTCAGCGGCGGGGCGAAGTAGACGTACACCCATCGGTTCGTGGCGAAGTTCGGGTCGGCCTTGATGCTCTGCAGACCCTCCTCGTCGTGCGTGTACACCGGGATGGTCAGCGCCACCTTGGTGTTGCCGAGCGGGTCGGTGTAGCGGATGGTGCCCTCACGCGAGGTGTGGAGGATGCCCCGGTTGGGCAGCACGGTCAGGCCCATGGGCTCGCCGGTCTCGGCCGCGCCCTTGGCCAGGGTCACCTGGACGTAGCCCGGCGCGGCCTGCGCCGGGGCGGTTAACGGGACGGTGGAGCCGACGGCGGCCATGATCATGGCAGCGCATAAGGCCAGTCTTCGGAACATGATCGGTTGATCTCACTTCCTGCCAAGAGAGTTCAGACAGCGTGTGCGCCGATCACGCCGACGATTAGCGTACTTTTACGTCTTGATCGAAGGCTAAAATGTTACATTCGAAGTGTCTAGATGTTACGTCGAAGTTGACTCGACTTTCGTTCACTGTGACGAAAGTTAGGAGTCGGCGGCGAGAAGTCTTCCCGCAGCGGCAGTAGCTGGAGTACCTTCCACGCGAACCGGACAAGCGCTGCCTGAGGAGTCCCGGGTGAAGACCAACCGGCCGGAGAACCCGCATCAGGCGGCACTACTGCGCCTGCTGCGGGAAGGGCCACGTTCGCGAGCTGAACTGGCGGATATAGCCGCCGAACCCACCACCTCCGCGGGCTCCCCAGTGCTGCCACCCGGAGCCGCGTACCCGCACCCATGGCGAATGTCGCGGTCGAAGCTCAACGGCGAACTCGACCGGCTCGTGACGCTCGGGCTGGTCGAAACCGACGGGCTCGCCGCTTCCCGGGGCGGGCGCCGTTCTGGCCGGGTACGGTTGTCGCGCGCCACCCGCTTCGCCGGGATCGACATCGGGGCCACCTCGGTCGACGTCGCGGTGACGGACGGCGAACTGGGCGTGCTCGGGCACGTCAGCGAGGCGTGCGACATCCGGCTTGGCCCCGCGCACGTGCTGGACCGGGTGCTCGCCCTCGCGGGGAAGCTGCGCGAGCAGGGCCTGTTCACGCAGCTCCACGGCGCCGGGATCGGGGTCCCCGGGCCGGTCAGCTTCGCGGAGGGGATCCCGGTCGCGCCGCCGCTCATGCCGGGGTGGGACCGCTACCCGATGCGCGAGATGATCACCCAGGAGCTCGGCTGCCCGGCGACGCTGGACAACGACGTCAACATCATGGCCCTCGGGGAGTTGCACGCCGGGGTCGCCCGCCAGGTCCACGACTTCCTGCTCGTCAAGATCGGCACCGGTATCGGCTGCGGCATCGTGGTCGACGGCAAGATCTACCGTGGCGTCTCGGGCAGCGCGGGCGACATCGGGCACATCAGTGTCGACGAGTTCGGCCCGGTGTGTGCGTGTGGCAACGCCGGCTGTCTGGAGGCCTACTTCGGCGGCGCCGCCCTGGCCGCCCAGGCGCGGGCCGCGGCACGCTCAGGCGCCTCGCCTTACCTGGCGGAACGTCTGGTGGCGGTCGGGACGCTGTCAGCCGAGGACGTGGCCGCGGCCGCCGCCCAGGGTGACGCCGTGGCGGTCCAGCTCATCAGGGATGGGGGCCGCCGCGTGGGCCAAGTCCTGGCGGGGCTGGTCAGCTTCTTCAACCCGGGGCTCGTGATCATCGCGGGCGGGGTCGCCCGGCTGGGCCACCTGCTACTCGCGGAGATCAGGAGCGTCGTCTACCGCCGGTCACTGCCCCTGGCGACCGGCAATCTGCCCATCGTGCTGTCGGAACTGGAGGACATCGCAGGGGTCGTGGGGGCGGCTCGCCTGATCAGCGACCACGTCTACTCCGCCTGAAAGCACGCCCATCAGGGGCGTTATCGCCTCTCGACCGTCGCGGTGACGAACCCGGCCAGCACCGGATCCTGGTTGAAGGACTGCTGCTCCTCCACGCGCAACCCGCACGATTCCAGGAACCCCGGCACCTCCTCCTGGTCGATGCCGAACCTGAACGGCTCCTTGATCCGGTCGGCTGCCCAGCGCGCATAGGCGGAGTAGGGGTCGTTGCTGCGCAGGATCGCGGTCGTGAAGTAGTCGAAGGCCACCACGCTGCCAGGGGCGGAGATCCTGCGCAGCGTCCGCTCGACGGCCTTGCGATCCAGATACATCGTCACGGACTCCCACAGGAAGTAGGCCGGCCTGCCCGGGTCGAAGCCCGCCTCGAGCAGGTTGTCGAACCAGTCTTCCTCCTCGAAGTTCGCCGGCACGAACGTGACATGTCCCGCCTCCACCCCGGCCTTGGCCAGCGCCTCACGCTTCACCCGCTGGGTCCCCGGGGTATCGATCTCGAAGCACCGCACAACGGCGCCCGGAGGCAGCCGGTAGGACCGCGTGTCGAACCCGGCCCCGAGCACCACCAACTGCTCCACCTCGGGCAGGTGCCGGGCCAGGGCCCGGTCGTGGAAGGTCGTACGCGCCACCGGTTGATGGATCATGGGTGGCTGGCCCTGGTACGGATACCGATAGGGCTTGGGCACGTAGCCGGTCACGGCGTGGGCGATGATCGTCGGCATCGTCCCGTACCGCAGACCGAGCCGGATCGGCGTGGGCAGCACCTTCATCATCCGCACGCATGGCGCGTCCCACCGCTGGCGCAAGTGGTGCAGGATCCATCTCGGATAACACGACGCCAGCACCGTGGCCGAGGACCCGGTCCGCCGCGCCTGCCGGATCAGCGACAGACCCCAGACCGACGAACCGATGACCGCCAGGGGCGAGAGCAGAACCTGGATCAGCCGGAAGACAATCACTCGCATAACGGGCCCCTACCCAGCAATTCGGCACCCGGAGCAACTGTCAAGACCCGTGTTGTGTCCTGAACGCGAAGGTGAAATCGGTGTGGGAGGGGGTTGACAGTAGTAACTGTGTTGGGGAAAACTCCCAGCACATCGAGGATGTCTGACATCATATACCCCCTTTGGAGACCCTCAATGGCCACACGTGCGGGAGCGATTCCGGCGTCGACCTTCGCCCGTCCGCTGCGATATCGCGGCAACCTCCCGCTGCGCGTCGCGGTCTACAGCGAGGTCGCGGGCGCGATCCGCGGCGGCGTGCTCGGCCCGG
Source organism: Acrocarpospora sp. B8E8 (assembly GCF_039871605.1). NCBI lineage: Bacteria > Bacillati > Actinomycetota > Actinomycetes > Streptosporangiales > Streptosporangiaceae > Acrocarpospora > Acrocarpospora sp. B8E8. The sequence goes on from NZ_JBDPLV010000029.1 coordinate 64,097, forward strand.
GGCAGTTGCTGCCGTCGGAGCCCGAGCTGAGCTCCGCCTTCGCAGTCAGCCGCAGCGTGATGCGCGAGGCACTGATCCTGCTGGAAGAGGACGGACTGATCCGCAACCAGCGTGGCATCGGGCGGTTCGTCGTCGACGTGCTCCCTGCCATCGGGTTGGAGCAGCTTCAGCCGATAGAGCGGATGCTCGCCGCTCCCGGCCCGGCCTACTCCGTGCGGCGACGGAAGGCCAACCTCGAGACCAGCACGGACTTCACGCAGCGGGGACTGCACGTGCCCGACGATGCCGTGATCCTCATGTGGGAGAGCCTGATCGTCGATGATGGCGTGCCGCTGGCTCTCGCACAGGAGTGGGTTCAGGGAGAGGACCGCCTAGCCGCGAGCCACCCGGGGCTGAAAGTAGAGCTGGAGGAGCGTCACGCTGATCCTGTCAGCATGCTGGCGGTATTGAGCGACCGGTTCGGGGCCGCTCTGGGACCGGGCTCGTGCGAGGTCTCGGTCAGTACGGCTGGCAGCGAGCGAGCCCATGCCCTCGAAGTGGCGAGTGCCAGCCCCGTCCTCGTCCTTACCCAGCGCGTGCTACTCGACGGCTCGCCCATCTACGTGGCCAAGCACCTCATCGCTCCAGAGGCAGGCCACCTCACCGTCGTCCAGACCTCGTCCCCCTGAACCCCTGGAGTGAGCATGAAAGCTCTGCACCTCGCCGCCCTGCTGGTAGTCCCCGTCATGGTAGTCACCGGGTGTGGCGGTGGCGGCTCGGAAACGGCCACCGGCACCAGCTCCGACGCCGCGATCAAGCCCGGCGTCGTCACCGACATCGGCGGCCTCGGCGACCATGGCTTCAACGATCTTGCCAGTACCGGCCTCAAGGTTGCGGAACAGAAGCTTGGCGCCAAGGGTCGCATCCTGGTCCCGCAGACACCGGCCGACTACGCCAACAACCTCAACCAGCTCTCCCAAGGCGGCTTCCAGCCCGTCTTCGGCATCGGCTTCACCTTCACCGACGCGATCACCGCCGCCGCCAAGCAGTTCCCGAACACGCACTTCGGGATCATCGACTCCGTCGTCGAGGCACCGAACGTCACCTCCCTCGTCTTCCGCGAGGAGGAGGGCTCCTATCTCGCCGGCGTCGTAGCGGGCCTCATGACCCAGGTCAAGACCGACTACGCCAACCCCGCCGACAAGGTGGTCGGCTTCATCGGAGGTCAGGAGTCCCCGCTCATCGAGAAGTTCGGTGCGGGATACAAGCAGGGCGTGCTGTCGGCGTGCCCCGACTGCCAGGTGCTCTACCAGTACGTCGGCACGACGACGCAGGCGTTCAGCGATCCTGGCACCGCCTCGGAGATCGCCAGCAACATGCATTCCAAGGGCGCCGACGTGATCTACCACGCAGCCGGGGCCAGCGGTGACGGCCTGTTCAAGGTGGCCCAGGACCAGAAGTTCTTCGCGATCGGCGTGAACGTCGACCAGGCCCAGACCAATCCGAACGCCCCTGTCCTCACATCGGTGCTCAAGCGGGTCGACACCGCGGTCTCGTCCACGATCGAGGCGCAGACGAACGGCACGTGGAAGGCGGGCGTCCAGTCGTTCGGCCTGTCCAACCAGGGCATCGCGCTCGCACCGTTCGGCAAGTTCGACTCGGTCGTGCCCGAGAGCGTCAAGACGGCCGTCGCCGACGACCAGAAGAAGATCGTCGACGGCTCCCTGAAAGTTGCCACGGCGCTCGCCGAGGTCGGCGGCAAATGATCCCGGAAGATCGGCACGACCGCGCCGCCGCCCTGCGCATGCGGGGCGTCACCAAGACGTTCGGGGCGGTCAAGGCGAACGACGGGATCGACCTCGAGGTGCGCAGCGGTGAGGTCCTCGGTCTGCTGGGAGAGAACGGGGCCGGCAAGTCCACGTTGATGAACATCCTGTACGGCCTGCTGCGGCCGGACTCGGGGACCGTCGAGATCGACGGCACGCCGGTCGACATCGCCGGCCCCGCGTCTGCGCTGGCCCGCGGGATCGGCATGGTCCACCAGCACTTCATGCTCATCCCCGCCTTCACGGTCATGGAGAATTTGGTGCTCGGCGCCGAGCCTGCCCACGCGGGGATACTCGACCGAGCCAGAGGCCGAGCGTCCGTCGTGGAGATCTCCGAGCGGTTCGGCCTCGAGGTGGACCCGGACGCGAAGATCGCGGCGCTCGGCGTCGCCGCCCGCCAGCGTGTGGAGATCCTGCGTGCCCTCTACCGCGGAGCCAGGATCCTCATCCTCGACGAGCCGACGGCCGTGCTGACTCCTGCCGAGAGCGACCGCCTTTTCCAGGTCGTCGGCGGCATGGCCAGGGAGGGCATGTCCGTCATCCTCATTTCGCACAAGCTGCACGAACTGCTGGCGGTAACGGAGCGGATCACGGTAATCCGGGACGGCCGGGTCGTCCGCACTGTGGCCACGGCCGCCACCACCCAAGGTGAGCTCGCGCGCCTGATGGTGGGCAGAGAGACGGAGCTTGAGCTCACGGTGGCGCCCCGGGCTAGATCCGAGTCCCCGATGCTCACGCTGCGGGGAGTGTCCGACCGCGCCGGGCGGGTTCGCGATGTGGATCTGACAGTCCACGGAGGCGAAATCGTCGGCATCGCGGGAATGGACGGCAGCGGCCAGACCGAACTCGCCGAGATGATCTCGGGCGTTCGCCCAGTGGGAGCCGGCTCGATCGCCCTGGCGGGCGCCGACGTCACCCGCGCGGGGGTCCGTGATCGGCTGGAGGCCGGGCTCGGCTACGTGCCGGAGGACCGCAGCAACGAGGGTCTCGTCCTCGACCTGCCCCTGTACGAGAACGCGGTGCTGCGCCGGCACCGGCAGCGCAATGTGCGCGTGCGCGGCCTCCTGTCGCGGCGTGCGATGCGAGCGGTGGCGCGCCGACTGATCGAGGGCAACGACGTCAGGCCGCCGCACGTCGATCAGACCGCCGGATCCCTGTCGGGCGGAAACCAGCAGAAGCTTCTCGTGGGGCGAGAGCTCGCGGATGATCCCCAGGTCCTCGTGGTGAGCCAGCCGACGCGCGGCGTCGACGTCATGGCGGGCCATGCCGTACACCGGCGGTTGCTCGACGCACGCGACCGCGGTCGTGCGGTCCTTCTGATCAGTCTCGACCTCGATGAGATCAAGGCACTCAGCGACCGGATCGTCGTGATGTCCGGCGGCCGGGTCGCCGGGGAACTCGCCCGAGGCGAGGCCGCCGACGAGTCCCTCGGCCTGCTCATGGCCGGAGCCGGAAGCCGTGTGACGACCACCACGAGAGACGGATCGTGACGCCGCCGCGCGCCTCGACGGCACAGGTCCTTCGCGGGCTCGCCGCTCCGGCCGCGGCCGTGGGACTGAGCCTCGTCGTCGGAGCGGTGATCATGGCGCTGTCCGGGGTCTCCCCGGCCGTCGCGTACGTATCCCTTCTCCGCGGGGCCCTGGGGTCTCCCGAGGCCATCGCCCGTACGCTGCAGAACGCCACGCCGCTCATCCTCACCGGCATCGCCGTCGCCGTCGCCTTCCGCGGCGGCCTGTTCAACATCGGTGGAGACGGGCAGTTCGCGGCCGGCGCCACCGCCGCGGCATGGGCCGGCGTCACGCTCAGCCTGCCGCCGGTCATCGGGCCGGTGGCCGTCCTCGCCCTGGGCGGGCTTGCCGGCGGGCTGGTGGGCGCACTCGCCGGCGCGCTGAAGGCCAGGTTCGGAGCCCACGAGGTCGTCACGACGATCATGCTCAACTTCATCGTCGCGGACCTGTCCACGTGGTTGCTGCTGCACCCGCTCTCCGCGCACAGCCAGGTGCCGGGATCGGACTTCGTGCTTCCATCGAATCGGCTACCCATGATCGGCGGCGGCCTCGCCGGCGCGCACGTGGGGCTCGCCGTCGCGCTGGCCGGCGCCGTCGTCGCCTCGGTGGTCCTGTGGCGGACGCCGTACGGAATGGAGTTGCGCGTCTCCGGCCTCGCACCACGAGCGGCCCGTTACATGGGCACATCGCCCACCGCCGCCGCTGCTGCGGCACTGGGCGGTGGCGGGCTCTTCGCCGGACTCGCCGGGGCCGGGGAGGTACTCGGCACCTACGGCCACATGACCGTGCCATTCGTGACCAACCTCGGCTACCTCGGCATCGGTGTGGCGCTGCTCGGCCGCAACCACCCACTCGGGTGCGTCGTCGGCGGGCTCGTCCTCGGCGCACTGTCTTCCGGAGGTCAGCAGATGCAGTTCGATGTGGGAATCTCCGCCCACCTCATCGACGTGCTGGTGGGCGTCGTGCTGCTCTTCGTGACGGTCCAAACTCTGCGCAGAAGGACCGGGCCTTGGCCACGCGCCGCCCGGCTCGCCGCGGGAGGGCGATGATGCTCGACCTGACCGAGCTGATCGCCTCGACACTCCGGTTCGCGGCCCCGCTCATCTTCGCCGCGCTGGGCGGAATCCTCTGCGAGCGCGCAGGAGTCGTCAACATCGGCCTGGAGGGGCTGATGCTCACCGGCGCCTTCTTCGGCGTGCTCGGGTCGTATCTCACCGGGAGCGCCTGGGCCGGGCTGCTGTGCGCGATCGCGGCGGGGACGGCGCTCGCGCTGGTCCACGCGATCATGACGATCCGGTTCGGCGCCGACCAGATCATCTCGGGGACCGCGCTCAACCTGATCGGCCTGGGCGGCACTAGTTATCTCCTCACCCAGGTGTACGGAAATCCGGGCAGCTCGCCCCAGGTGACCGGTTTCGACAGCACGCCGGTGCCGGTTCTGAAGGACATCCCCGTCCTGGGCCCGGCTCTCTTCGCCCAGTCGTGGTTCCTCTGGGCGGCCCTGCTCTGCGCGTTCGCCGTCTGGTGGTTGCTGAATCGCACCGTCACGGGTCTGCGGCTACGGGCCTCCGGCGAGGCGCCCAAGGTTCTGGAGGCGGCCGGCGTGCCGGTGCTCCGGCTGCGCTACGGCGCCGTCGCGGCGTCGGGCGCCCTCTGCGGTGTCGCCGGTGCCTATCTGTCCCTGTGCCTCCTCACCGCCTTCTCGGAGAACATGACGGCAGGCCGCGGATTCATCGCGCTGGCCGCGGTCATCTTCGGCGGCTGGAACCCGCTGCGGAGCACGGTCGCCGGCCTCTTCTTCGGCTTCGCCAGCGCGCTGGTGATCCGGCTGCCGCAGGACATGGTCGACGCGCAGTTCCTCAACATGATCCCCTACATCGCGACGATTCTCGCGTTCGTGGTCTTCGGACGTGGCGTCCGTGGACCGGCCGCCGCAGGCGTGCCGTACCGGCCCGGCACGGGCAGGACGGTCAAGAAATGATCTCTCAGTGAAAGGAAACGAATGAGCACCGAATTGGTGGACAAGTCAGCCGTCGGGGTCACCGGGCCGCAGTACCACGTTGGCGTCGAGACGGGCCAAATCAGCGAGGTCGTCTTGATGCCCGGAGACCCCTTCCGCGTGCAGTTGATCGCCGATCGGCTCGAGGACACGGTGGAGGTGGCGCACCAGCGTGAGTACCGTACGGTGACCGGCACCTACAAGGGCCGGAAGATCACCGCGTGCTCCAGCGGCATGGGCTGTCCTTCGACCGCGATCGGCGTCGAGGAGTTGGCGCGCGCAGGGGCGAAGGTCTTCATCCGCGTGGGCAGCACCGCGGCGCTGCAACCGCACATCAGCGTGGGCGACCTGATCGTCAGTGAGGGGTCGTACCGCAATGACGGTACGACGCCGGCGTACGTGCCGCTCCCTTACCCGGCCGTGCCCGATTTCGAGCTCACGATGATGCTGAGGCAGGTGGCGACGGAGCTCGGCGAGGAGCGCGGCTTCGCCGCCCACGCCGGGCTCAACGCCACCGACGACGCCTTCTACGCGGAGTCGCCCGAGTGGATCGCGAAGCTGTCGTCGATGGGGCTCGCCAATGTCGAGATGGAAAGCTCCGCCATGTTCGTCGTCGCGCGACTGCGCGGTCTGCGCGCCGGCATGGTCTGCGCGGTCTCCGGCAACCTGGTGACGGGCGACGTCGTGTACGGCAAGGCCAACGAACGGCTGCACACGGGCTGGGAGCACAGCATCGATGTGGCCCTCGAGGCCGTCTACCGTCTGGGGCTGTAGCCGTGCTGCTCAACCTGCACACCCATCTGGAAGGATGCCTGCGGCCGGAGACCGCCGCCGATCTGGCGAAAGCGGCAGGACTCCCCGAACCGGACGTCGGCTGGGAGGCCGCCCTGCGGATGCGGGAACGCGCTGACCTCACCGTGTTCCTCGCCCACGTCGCCGCCGCCTATCCCGTGCTTGCGCACCTGGACGGCATCGCCCGCGCGGCCAGGGAGGCGGTCGAGGACGCCGCAGCCGACGGGGCGTCCTTCGTCGAGCTCCGGGTGGGACCCAGCACCCACGCGGGACCCGGCCGGTCGATCTACGAGGTGCTGAACGCAGTGTGCGAAGGCGTCGCCTCGGCGCCGATACCGGCCGGGGTGGTGGCATGCCTGCTCAGGCACGTTCCCGAGCACGTCAACATGGAGGTGGCGAATGCGGCCTGCCAGCTGGCGGGGGTCGGCGTCGTCGGCCTCGATGTGGCCGGTGACGAGCTCCTGTTCCCCGCGCTGGAGCCGTACGTCGCCGCCTTCGCCATGGCTCGCTCGCACGGGCTCGGCGTGACCGCTCACGCGGGTGAGGCCGCACCCGGTCATGCCGTGCGGGAGGCCGTCGACCTGCTCGGCGTCTCGCGAATCGGGCACGGCAGCCGGGCCGCTGACGATTCCCAGCTGCTGGAGTGGGCCGCCGACGAAGGGGTGTGCTTCGAGGTGTGCCCCACATCCAACGTTTTGACGGGTGCGGCGCCCAGTCTGGCGGAGCATCCGATGCACCGCTTCCTGGCCGCCGGATGCAGGGTGGTACTCGGCGACGACGACCCCATCACGACCGGCGTGCGGCTTGCGTCGGAAGTGCGGGCGCTGGTCTCCGAAGGTGGCTTGCCCCCCGCGGCACTGGACGGCATGGCCCGAACGGCGGTCGAGGTCGCGTTCTGCCACGACGGTGTCCGGGCGGAACTGCGCCATGCTCTCGAGGGGATCCGAGCGGAGGACTGATCTCGAGGCGTTGATTCTGGCGGCGGCCGGGCCCGGTCCGGCACCACACAAGGCCTCATCGAGCTGGCGGCAGTTTCTGGCCTCCCAGGCCGCCGGTCTGTTGGCCTGTGACTTCGTGCACGCCGACACCGTGTTCCTCAAGCGGCTGTACATCTTCTTCGTGATGGAGACCCGGCGCGTCGGGTCGAGGGACGCGCTCGGGTTCCGTCGACCGGCCAATTCGACCAGGCTCAGGCGTCAGTTCGTGCGGCGCCTGCGCTGGAAGGGGTCTTGGAGTTCAAGGCCTTCCGTGACATCTCGCAGAAAGGTCTCCATCGGGTTGTGGTGCGCGTTCGGCCGCCCGCCCCGTCGCGACCGATGCAGTGGGAACGGGTTGATGATCGGCCCGGTGCCCGCGTCCTGGTGCAAGTCGTAGAAGGCCCGCAGGACCGTCTCGCTATGCGCACGCACCGACGCCGCGTACCCTCCCTCCACCCACTGTCGCCGCAGCCCTTTCAACCGAACCTTGCTGTTGAGCACGCCAGTGTGGCCGAGGCTGCCTACCGGCAACCTGGAGCCACCGGGAGAAGTCACGAACAGGCGGGAGGTCAAACCGGGTACGACGATGGGGATGTAGCCGTTCCGGTTGATGTGGGCCGACACGTGGGGGCGATACCGGTGACGTCGGCCAGGGTCAGGGGGATGACCGGCTGGACGGCGTGGTTGACGAACTTGCGGTGGAGCTGAGTCGACGGGTGTTACTTCTCGGCCGTGCCCGGTTCCCCTCTGATGGACTCCTGATAGATGTCCGCGTAGGTGCGCGAGTCCTTGACCAGGTCGTCGCAGAAGGCAGCGACGTCGTTGCCGATGAGTTCCAGGACTCCTTTGCCGGCCGCGACGCCCTCCTCGAAGAAATCGACGATCCCGGAGAGCAGGGACCCGTCAAGCAAGTCGATCGGTCCAACCTTGAAGAAGTACCTCTGAATCTCCTTGTAGACGATCTGGTAGTCCGGCGGGAGCGCCTTGACCCGCGCCATGTGCGCCCGCCACTGCTTCTTGCCCTCGATGATGTCTTGGATGCCCACGTCAGCCTCCTAGCCGGCCCAATTTCCTTGCGACGTTCCTGTTCAACTGCTCGCGCCACCGGTCGCGAAAGCTCCGAGCCCCTTCTCCACCGGCCAGCGCCGCGCAGAAACCCTCGATGTCGTCACCCAGCACCTCGTGAATGCTCCGCCCATCGGCCGCTGTCTCTTCGAGCAGTCCCAGAGCACCGTCGAGAATCGGCATCAGGTTTCGACCTGTGAAGTCCGAGTAGGGAGAAAGACGACCCTTGATCTCTTCCCACGCCGCCCGATAGTCGGTCGGCAATGCCTCGGCCCGAACTTCGAACGCCTTCCATTCCCTGGTGAGATCGCTGCCTGTCATGGTCTCCCAGAAGTTCATCTCCCGCCTCCCTTGAGCTTGTCGATCCGTGATGTGATGTACTCCCATTTCGCCCAGAACGTCGCGAGCTTTTCTCGCCCCGCGTCGTTGAGCGCATAGAACTTGCGCGGCGGGCCCAGCCCGGACGGTCGTTTCGTCACCTGGACGAGCCCGTTCTTCTCCAGCCGCAGCAGGATGGTGTAAACCGTCCCCTCGACGACGTCGGCGAAGCCGAGTTCATTCAGCCGACGCGTGATGGCGTACCCGTAGGTCTCCTCGCTGCCGATGATTTCGAGCACGCAGCCCTCAAGCGTGCCCTTCAGCATCTCCGTCAGGTCGTCCATCGTGGGTCCTCTTCCGCCCTCCTGATACTCGGTGCTACCGAGTACCACTATACGGTACCACCGAGTAGTGGACCAGCCTGTCGTGGGACATGGGCGGCAACCAGCTCGTCGCGTACGAGCTTCTCCGCATGTCCAAGGTTCTGTTCGCCGGCCGGTGCATGCAGGGCATCAGCCGCCTGTCGCCCTGTTCTCCTGGGCCTGAGCGGCTAGGGATCCGCGTCCATAACGCATTCGGCTACCAGGGGCCAGGACCCGGGATGCGTCCGTCACGCCGCCGAGGAAACCCTTCAGTGGGACCCGTGGAGACCGAGATCGAGCTGACCGCCCCGCCCCCCGGCAGCCCAAGGCCGCCTACCGTCTGCCGCCCAGCTCGTCGCGATCAACCTTCGGAAGTCTGACGTCCATCTTCCCGACCTCGCTGAGGGCGATCCCGAAGTCTGGAGCCAGCTTCGATCCGGGCAAGCCGCGCCCTTCGCGGGACGGGAGGGGACCGACACCGGCCGGAGCCGGGATGAGAGAGTCCTTAAGCACCGTGCCAGATGCGAGACGTACCCACGCCGCCTCCACTGACGATGTGATCAGAACCCCCGGTCACCGGATGCCTTGCAGGGAAGCGTTCAGACCATGCGTACTGGGCACTCATGGCGAAGAAGGTATCCCGTTTCGAGTGGCTGCTACATGTGCAGCACAAAGCTAGCGCCCTCGGCAAAACCTCTCGCCGCCGGCTCAACCGTGGCGGCGGCAGCGCCTTGTGCGCACTATCCTGCTCACCCGGCTGGGCCATGATCAGCGCACCCGCCGCTACGATTGCTTGATCTTGTGGCTAGCTGAACTCACCCCAGACCGGGATGAGCGCTCCCTGCTCCCACGGACCTGCGTCATCGTCCCTCGGGTAGAAGTCATTGGTGACGTATGCGACAAGATCCTTGCCGTACCTGATGATGTCGGTTCCCCAGATCGACAGCACTTGATTGCCGTACGTGCCATGTCCCGCTGGCAGGAATCGGTGCGCGTAGATCGGCGCGAGCTTAGGAGCGTCGGCCATTCTTCGTTCGGCGAGGCGTAGTGCTTCGATGTCGTCGCCGGGGCGGGGTCCCCAGGACCGTGGCCAATTGCCGTGCTGGATCGAGTACAGGACGCCCCGGACAGGCCACGCCAGTTGTGCGTGAAGCTCCTTCTCATCTCCATCACGCCAGTCCGGCCATGGTCGCTCCCACGTAGCGCACTCTTCTGGTTGGCCGGAGTTGATCGGTAGTCCCGCCGCGAGGAAGGCGCGATGGTCGTCGGCAAACTCGAAACCGTACGCCGTTTCGATCTGGCGAACTCGATGTCGGTCAATCCCGGGCGGATCTCACGTTCACCGGACAACGCCAGTTTGCGAGCGGCTTCCTGGCCCAGCCGTACAGCATCCAAATGGAGCATGCCGTTCACCGTATTCGGACCGGATCAGCCGACGTAAGGCAGACTGTGGTCAAGAATGTGAGACACACTATCTCCCGCGCGGAGCCACCGGCGAGCCAATGGCACACGCGAGCGAACCCCCGGTAGACCTCTCCAGTCGCAACACTAGGCGTCAGTGAGTCTCCGGCGGCTGCGCTGCCGCACACGCTTCTTGGCCGCTGGTGCTACCTTTTCGTTGGTTTCCTCAGATAGGGACTTGGCCGTCTCATTCAGCAGCTTGCCGACAGCCTGATGTGAGATACCCAGGAGGAATCCGATGTCGCGCTGCACATAGCCGCGCTTGCTGAGATCGGCCACCGTGCGGTATGTCCTACTGGCTGCCTCCGCGCGTGCCTGTTCGGCAGTGGCTCGTGCCTCCAGTGCCTCTTTCAGCTCGCTGGCGACGCCTTCATCAGACAGCACTACATCGAATATGACATTCAGATCTGCTTCGTCCACGTCCAACATGAGCGCCACCAGATCGCGGGCCATCTCTTCGGCCTGTTCTAGGCGCTTGACCTGTGTGTGATGCGGACGCTTCAGGCCCGGCCCGGATACGACCAGCCCCCACCAGTCCTCATCTCGGCTCGCAACGATGCGGTAGATGTCGTTCATCTGTCCTCCTCCTCTTGTGCGACCTCGCTCAGGATCTGCTCTCAGTCGCGGAGAATGCTCTTGGCTGTGTTCTCCCTGATCTCGGCGTGTCGAGGAATCGGCATCGCTTCGGCGCCTGCGAACCACTTTTCGTGACTCCCGCCTTGTTTCACGGTCACCTCGACGTTGTACTCCTTTGCGAGGCGTCTCATCTGCCGCTCAAGGTCCCGCTTCTTCATCACGAGTCTAGTCTACCTAAGTTGCCGGAACCAAGGCAACTTAGGTAGACTAATCGGCCAGCTGTGGTGTCAGGCGCCGCCATGTCGTCTTCGAAGCTCTGTGACGGGCTAACCATGCGGGCGGGAGGGAGTCGGCGCCTCGACGTCCGAACGAAGCCATCCCGCGTGGCCGCCGCGTCCGATGACTCCGCTCGTGTGCCGACCTGGCTGAATGCCGGAGTCGCGGCTACGCAGGTTGCGGCGGGGGGCTGGGCACAGTGTGGACGTCCTGTTGAGGATCTAAGCCAAGTGCATCGTCGGGCAGACGAAGTCGCTCGGCGGCGCATCTCCGAGGTCGAGCGATGACTGATCCCTTGGGATCGCATTGGGACCGGACAGCCGTAATCCGCCGGATCCGGCTGTGGATCACCGGATATGAGCAAAGCCCGTCGCCTGTGTTCACGCAGGTGACGGGCTCTTTGGTGAGTGCCCCCGGTAGGGCACTGCACAGATGGACAACGCCATGACGTGCGGTTTTCCCGCCAAGCCCTCGTGATCACGGACCAGTTCCATGTCGGGAACACCTCGTAGGGTTCACCAGAGATCTTCTGTTGTCCCTGGCATGGCCCCTGTTAGACACGATCAGTGGTCGAAGAACGGCGCGTCCCGGAACGGGCTGCCCCTCGCGTGTTCGGACGATCAAGCCCTGCTGTCCTGTTCCGGCGCTGGGATTTAACCTGTGACCTCTTCCGTGTCAGTGTAGTTCCGATCATGGTTTGACCTGGGGTTTCTCCAGGTGCCGCAGGCCGGGGCGGAATGTGGGGGTCGGTTGATGCCCGTTCGGAGCGGTTCGGGAATGTCGTTTGCTCCCGCCGGGAGCGCGTTTGGGCGGGAGCAATCGGGAGCACGGTCCCTACGTCTGCCCGGCTTGGCCTGAGTAGGTGGCGTTGAGTCGGCTGCTGTAGGCAGCGGAGGGGTGCTGCCTGGCCGACCCTGTGCTGGCCGTTGCTGCGCGTTCTTGTCCAGACATCGTCGCAAATCCCCAGTTGCTGGCTGGACACTGGTCCTAGATGGCAACGCGAATCGGGGACGCGGTACCCGGGCTAACCGGGTCCGCCTCCACATCCGGTGCGGGCCAGATCGGTGTGGGGATAAGCGCGAAGTGGGCAACCGGGCTGAGATTTTGCGAGCTTCGCAGTCGTCGGTCCGCATTGCGCATTTGATCATTCGCAATAGTGTTGGAGTCGCTGCGACGTCGCAGGCTCATCGCAACATGCAGCTTGACCTGCACGGATGAATTTTCGGCATGCGCAATGTCGCGACTCCTTCCGGCCCCGAGCCATGCGAACACCGATCATGCCTGCGACCTGCACGGATGAATTGTCGGCACCCGCAGTGTCCACTTCCGCGGGGGAAGGCCCCGGAGGTGGTCGACCTTGAGCAGGCACACGTTACCCGACGCACGGTCTTCGGTGCGCTGATCAACGAATACGCCCAGGTGGCATAGCAAAAGCGAATATTCGAGCCCGACAAGGTTCGCCACACGGCCGAACTTTCTGAACCGTTAGGGGCGACGTTGTGGTCGTCGGCGATGTTGCGTCACGAGCCGGCTTCAGTCAGGCGTGACCTCTCGCGCGGCATCAGCTGGCTGGGGCGAACCGTACGTGAGCTGGGACAGGCTGGACAGGTCGCCGCGGTATAGGAAGCCCATCACTGATTCCCAGATTTTCCTTTCGTCGGCAAGGTTGGCTGGCAGCGGGAGCCGGAGTTGTTCCAGGACACGCCAGCGGTGCATGTCGAAAACCGCCCGTAACTGCTCGGCATAGGCCAGGGCTGCCTGGCATGCGCCGAGGTACAGGCAGAGGGAGAGTGTCAGCACGCCGACCGCGAGTAGGGCCGCAGTCGCGGTCCGCCCTGTGATCGCCAGCCACAGCGGAGCGTGGGTGTAGTGGCCCAGCGCCAGCGCCGCAGCCAGGCAGGTAGCCAAGCCTGCAGCTGTAAGATACTGGCCGGTCCCCCGGCTTGTTCGCGCCAGGAGCACCGCTACCGCGAGGCCTGTGGCGGCGATGGTTAGCGCGGTTAATACCGAGTCGCCGGGCACCGGCGCGTACAGCCCCGCCCAGACCGCTCCGGTCATCCCGATAACAGTGATGTACACGACGGAAGTCAGCAGGATGTCGACGGCCGCCTTGGCGTCCTTCAGGGGAGCGGAGACCTCACCGGGCAGCAGCGGCTGCAGCCTGGACCAGGTCACTACTGGGTCTAGCCGGTACCGGGTCCGCGGGTACTGCTCGGCTGACCGCATGATGTTGCCAAGCCGGGTGCCGGCCACGGCTGCTGGGGGGGCCGCGAACAAGAGGAACAGGTCCTGCTGTACACGGGCACGCTGCTCCCGGGCGTGCTCCGCGGCGCTCTCGAGGGCCGCCTCGGCGGCCAGGGTGACGGTGGTGAAGCGCTCGATGTGGGCTGCAGCGGCAGCCGGTTCGGAGGCTATCGCGCCCGCCAGTCGGGTGAGCCGCGCGCTGATCTCCTCCAGCTCCGCCCAGACCGGGATCATCCCGGTGCTCCGCGATAGCAGCTCCTCTATTTCTGTGAGTTCGCGCTCGGCCTGCCCGGCGTCATACAGGTCCCCGGCCGCCTGCGGGCCGGGCTTCGGCAGTGTCCTGAGCTCGGCCGCGATCGCGATCTCCTGGCGCTCAAGAGCTTCGTCATCCGCGATCAACCGGGCGCGTCGGTGGTACTGCCGGGCCGTTTGCCATGCGGCAGGCCGGGTGGCCGCGAGGCCGCGAGGCCAGTCGCCCTGGAAGACCTGGTCGATTACCGGCCGAAGGCTGTTCAGCAGCAGGGAGAGTAGGGTGGCCGTGACCAGGAACCCCGATATGGCGACGGCCTGGATGAGGCCCGGCTCGCGGCCCCAGGAAGATGCCGCTGCGGCGATCCCGGGTCCTGCGGCGGCTGCTGTCAGGATGACGGCCGCGAGGAATGCCAGCGTTGGGAAGAACGTCGACAGCAGCGCCCGCCGATCGAAGTATCCCGTGACCTGCTTGAGGACAGCGGCGAACATCAGCCGTGGTCCTCGTCGCCGAGCAACTCCATCGGGCCATGGAAATATGACCGGCGGCACACCGGCGCTTCGGACTCGGCGGACCGCGGCATCCGGTACGTCGGCGGAACGCACTTGCGGCAGACGAACTCTAGGGCGGGAATCCGGGGCGGTCCCCAGCGCCGCCCGGAGATGCGAAGGTCAGCCAGGTCAATTGCGGCCCCGATGCTGTCTTTCGGCAGCGCGCCCACGGGTCGCGCCCCGTCGTCAACCAGGACCGCGCCGATCCCGCGGCCGGAGATAAGCCTGGCCAGAACCCTCACCTCCCGGGGGCTAAGCGTCTCCGGCTTATCCTGCACGACGACAAGCTCCGGGAGCCGCGCGGCCAGATCCGACAGCCCGGCGGGTGCGGTTGCCTCCAGTGCCATGAGGTCCGCGGCTGTTGCGAGGCTGAGCGGCCCGCAGGCATCGGTGATCACGCAGTACGCGGCGTCCGAGGACCGGAGCATGTCGAGTGCCTGGATCGCGCTGTGATGCGCGCTGGCCTCGATGATCCCGCTGAGATTCCCTGAGATGGAAAGTCCGCTCATCTAACCTCACTGCCAGTCGCCGACGAGGGTGAAAGGAGCCCAGAAATACGGGTGCGCGAAGGGCCGCCGCGAGTAGTCAGCGTTGCCCGCTCCTGTTGCCTTGAGTTCAAGCAGGGGCAGCTTTTCGAGTACCTCGCGGAGCAGGGACCTGGCGAGCGGGCCGGGAACCTGGCGCAGCGACTGTGCGGCGCTGCGGTAGCAGGCGATCGCCTCCGAGAGGTCGCCCGCCGCTATCTGCACGCCCGCACGCTCCAGCTCGATTGTCAGCTTTCCCACGGGCTCGGTGGCCGTAGCGAGGCGTTCATTGCATAGGCCGATAGCCTGCTCAGCGGTAAGGCTCATCAGGTACAGCTGAGCCCCAGCCAGCGCCCGTGCTAGGCGGGCGGGAGAGCCCGGCGCCGCTTCTCTCACCAGGCGGTAGAACTCGCGCATGAGGAAGCTCGTGGACAGGTCGCTTACGGGCCACAGGCTGACCAGGACGCTCGGCGCGCCGGCGTGCAGCAGCGCGCGGGTCAGGCCGATCAGCTCGTCGCCGGGGCGTAACTCGCTGACGCCGCTTTCGCAGGCGCTGAGGGTAACCAGGCCGGAGTCGATCCGCAGCCCCAGCAATTCCTCTACGGTGAGTTGCTCAAGGGCATCGGGCGCGGCAGGGCCCGCGGCCAGAAGCACGCCTGACTGGAACACGTCGGCGGCGTCGTACCGGCCGTGGCAGGCCAGGTGCACGACGTCCGGTGCGCCGGCGATTAGATCTCGCAGCCGCCGCCCGGTCGCGGCGCGGCCCACGTGCGCCTCCGCGCCGAACAGCTCCGCCACAGCACGCGCCTCGTCGCGGGCGTGCGGCAGGTCCCCGCGCGAGTCGCCGAGCACCGCAGCGGTGCCCCACAGCCGATGCCGAGCGGCTGCCCGGGCGTGGCAGGGAGGTAGCACGGATGCGCTCGGGGTATAGACGACAGGGTTACGGGCGATCAGCGGTTGGCCGTCGATCTCGACCGCATGCAACGGCACGTAATGCAGGAAGTCGTGCGGGACTATCCACAGTAGGTCACCGGGCTCGGAGTGCTCGGCTATCGGCGCTACGAACGGGCGGAAGAGCGACTGGAACTCGGCCTGGTCGAATACGGGGTGGACTCCGGGTTCGACACTAGTATCCGTGCCGAACGCAGACCGGGTGAAGCGCAGTACCTCCTCTCGTGGGAACACGATAAGCCGCGGGACCGGCCCCGGAATATCGACCCCCACCATGAACAGGGTGAGCAGGTCGCTGGTGAGGTAGTACTCGGCGAGCAGGATGCGGTTTCGGCGGCCGCCCGGCGAGCCGTCCGGTCTGCCTGCTGCCATCAGGAACTCCCGGATCTCGTCGTAGGTGAAGGCACTGCCCGCTACTGAGTCCCACGCCGTCTGGCGTTCCCGTTCCAGGTCCTGTTCCAGCCTCTTAAGGGAGCGACCCTCTCCGGTAAGCCTGGCCAAGATCTCAGCGGGGCTGGCGGCCGTGAGGTCTGCCTGGCGTTTTCGCGGTTGACGGCTACCGTCGAGATCTTCCAGCTGCCGGGCGATCTCCACGCGGTCGGGCACGTCAGGGTTCGCTAGTAGCCGCCGCAGCAGCCTGCGCCGGCTACGGCATCGCTCGACGGCCTCCGCCAGTTCTCTGACGGCAGGCGTATCCGTTCCGCGCATGCCCAGGTCGTCGACGAAGGCGCGGGCGCGTGACCGTTCCATGAGGTGGAAACGCTCGCTGAACTTGAAGGAGAGTACGGCAGACTGGAATGCGAGCTCATACAGCCTTGCAAGCTCGGCCTGCCAGCTGATTCTCAACTCCTGGTCGCGCAGCTTTCCGCGGACCGAGTCAGCCAGGTCTATGGCGGCCACCAGGTCGTCATAAGCGGCGGAATAGTTGCGCAGCCAGAAGTGGCACTGCCCCCGCGTCATGTGCCAGCCGTATGCCGTGCGGTACCGGGTGCCCGGCTGCATCGGGTACTGGTCAAGCAGGTCAAGGACGTCCTGGTAGCGCCGTTGGGACATGAGTGCCGTGGCGAGGTTCATCACGGAGACGAGGTGGTCTGGCGTGGCCGTGGCGCCCGGTGCTGAGCGGCCTGCATCCACGACTGGGACCAGGATGCGTTCGGCGTCCGCCCATTCCTTCCGCTTCAAGTGCAAGGTGGCCTGCAGATTCGCGAGTTCAACGACCTCGCCGGCCTCTTCGGCGGCAGGTGTGATCGCGTCGAGGACCTCCTTCGCCTTTTCCGTGTCCCCGGCATCACGCAGCAACGAGACCACATGAAAGCCGGGGCGCGGATCGGTGTAGCCAGCCGTGACGAACTCGGTCACCTCATTGATCGGCGCACCCAGCTCGCGGACTGCCCGGTCCGGATCGCCGGCCCGCGCGACTGCCTCGGCGTTGTAGATCATCAGGTCATGCACGATCTGGGTGGTGACCAGCTCTGACAGGCCCATATGGTCGGCGTCCCAGTTGATTGCTATCCCTCCGTTGCGCAGGACCTCCGTATCCTGCTTCTGCTGCACAGGTGGGGCACCGCCGGGCAGGTACCCCAGGGCGGGCAGCGCTGCCCAGACTGCGGCGATGTGGTCCAACGCGCTTTGAAGTTCGTACAGCCGCAGGTAGTTGTCGGCCAGGAGCAGGTCGATCCGTGCCGCGACGAGCGTGAACTCGTGCTTGACCGCGAGGGCGCGTGCCGACAGGCACAGGTCGATGTCGCTCTGGAACACGCCCGGCCTGTGTTCGAGCGCGGCCGCGGCCAGGTTTCGGAGCACCTCACTCAGCTCGGGTACCGCGCGCGTTACGAGCTGGTGAACCGCAGACCGGGGGAGCGCCAGCTCGTGATAGGTACCGCGAAGAAAGATGAGCCGTTCCACCAGCCAGACCAGGGTTTGTCGCGGCTCGCTCCGGGCCGCTGCCGGGGCCGCTAGGGTGGCTGCGGCCAGGTCTTCGAGAGCTGCGCGGGTGCGCTCGGGCGGCAGGTTCCGGTTCCACGCCTGCGCCGCCTCGTCCTCCCCGAAACTGACCGTAACGCGCGCCAGCCCGCGCCACATCAGTCCCCTCCAGTTTCGCGGCTGGGCAGCCAGCGCCTTGCTCAGCTCCGCCACCGCCTCAGCGGGCCGGCGGGCCTCGATTAGGCAGTGGCCGAGCACGACCCGTACATCGCAGTCGTCCGGATGGTGGCGGAGGAAGTCGTCAAGCAGTCTCGCTGCGCGGACAGCGTACGGTGTCTCGTGTCCCTCGCAGATGGCCTCCAGGTCAGCCAGGGCTTCCGCTACCTGGCCAGTGCGGAGATAGCCATCAGCCCGGCCGAGGTACACGGCCGAGGTTCTTAGGCCATTCGCGATGGCCCGGCTGTAATACTCGGCGGCCTCTTCGGCGCGCGGCGGCTGCTGGCTTATCAGCAGGTCTGCCAGCAGGCCCGACGCGCCCGCTGCAGTAGCCCGGTCCCCAGTCGCAATGAGGTGCCGGGCGACCTGCTCGGCCTCGGTGGCGCGGTTCAGCTCGCGAAGCATTGATACGCGCTTGATCATCGCGAAGTCCCGCAGGTCCGAGGCTGGCATGCTCCGGGCGTACTCGGCCACCGCGGCAGGCCCCGTGGGCAGATCACGCCGTGGTTGGGGCGACTCTGCCGCAGGCGCGTCGCGTGCCATAGCCTCCACGACCTCCAGGTCAGCCAGCGCCCCGGCATAGTCGCCAGCGCTGCCGCGCAGGTCAGCCCGGGTGAAGAAATCGGCGATCACGGCCTCAGAGGAGGTGGTCACCTTGTCCATCACCGCCAGCGCTTCGACGGGCTGCCTCGCCATCTGGTAGGCGTACGCCAGGCCGCGATAGAGCCCTACGCGGCTGGGGTCCAGCTCAAGGGCCTTTGCGAACGCCTTGATGGCGGCCTCGCCGTCGTCTTGTCGTAGGCGCGCCCAGCCAAGCATCCTCCAGGCGTCGGCGCGGTCGCTGGCGAGCACCACGGCGATGCCAGCCAGTGCCGATGAGACGTCGTACGCAGCATGCTGATAAGCCTCGGATGCCACCGTGAGCAGGACATCTGTGGTCTCGGTGAGGTCAGGGTCAGTGCCGCTGCCGTCGCGCCACGCTGCCGCCAGTGCGGGGAAGGTGCTGGCATAATGCAGGGCTGTCTGCCAGTCTGCCTCCTCAGCGTGCTGGTAGAAGAGCGCCCGGGCAAGCGCCAGTTCAAGCTCGGTAGAGCCCGCGCGGTGAGCCCGAGCCAGCCCGGCACTGAGAACCTTGAGCGCGTCTTCCGTGTAGAGGAAGCGGCTGAGGACGATGCTTAGCTCGACATAACCGGTGAGTGCTCCGGCGTCGCCGGCATCGAGCCGCGCGCTAACCTGTCGGTGGCCTTCCAGCAAGATGTCAAAGGCCTCGCGGTGGTTTCCTGCCTTGACCGCCTCCTGAGCTAGCAGCAGGTGCTCGCTGCCCGGCACGCCTTGCCCGGAGGCAGAATTCTGGCTCACTGCAAGTACCCCCACTGCACTTGCCTACGGCGAGTCCGTTGCCGTCACATGCAAGTGCTGCGAGACGAACGATGCCGCTGGCCGACTACCTGCTATCGCATAAGCAGTAGTATCCACGCAAAGCATCCATTCGTCGCCCAGCCTGCAGACAATAAGGCCTTTCCGTGCGTCCAGCAGAGCGGGAAGTGAAGCCTTTATGTAGCGGATGATCTTGTTGTCCGTAAGCTCGCCGTCGCTTGCCAGCGGAAGTCCGGTCAGAGTAGCTGCTGGCAGGCCTGGTAGCAGGCTGGCGGCTTCGCTAGGACGGGCGGGGTCGAAGCCCAACTCGCGATCATGCTGTGATTGGTTTTTCGCACGGGTTTTGCTGCCAGGCCTCAGCGACTTCTGCTGCCAGTTGGTGATCTTCGGGCGGGGTTTGTTGAACGAGTTACGTTGCCACTTCGAGGATCTGAAGCTGTGGTCTCGGGCGTCGGGCTGAGGGTTGGATCCGGGTTTTGAAATCGCCTGGCGTCTGTGGTGACGGTGTCTGATGGGTGTCTCGGTAGTCGGGCGGGCATCATGACCGCTATGGATTCTGATCTGCCGGTCGTGAACCTGAGGTTGTGGCGGGCTGATGCGGTGGTGTTGTTCGACTGGTTGATGACCACGGATTTGAACACGGTGCCCATCACGCATCCTGCGCAGAAGCAGGCGCTGGCCGATGTGCTGTCCAGGTTCGAGTGGGCTGCCGATGTCGATGTCACTGGATCGACTGCTGAGGAGATTACCGCTGCGCAGGAGGAGCTCGCCAAAGATATGGGCTGGTGAGCGCCCACTCGTTGATGCTGACGGTCTCGTCGTTGGTGTCGGGCTCAGGTAGCGTTGGAGTCCTGCTGAGCGCGGGTGCGGGCGAGCCGGTAGGAATCGGTGCCGGTCTCGATGATGGTGGCGTTGAACGTGAGCCGGTCGACGATCGCGGTGGTTATCTCGACCTCAACTGCGGGATTCTGCCACTGAGCAGGTGTTTTATGTCGTGGACGGATGTCTTCGACACGAGATGCTGCTCATTGCTGGTCGTGGACGGTGAGGCGAGCTGCGCGGAGCTGGCCGTGAGCATGGGCCAACGCATCGCGCAGGTGCTGATTCTCGGTGCGTAGCTGGCTTATCTGTTCGTGAGCAAGGGCGAGGCGACGACGCAGCGACTCGTCGCTGGCCCGGGTGGCGTTGCCCCGGCTGAGGTCGGCGTTGGTGCGGTGGCGCTGCAGTTGCTGGATCCGCTCACGCAGCTCGGGCTGGGTGTAGATCCATGAGCGAGAGACTCCGGCCCGGGTGGCGAGCGTGGTGACGGTCACGGGTTGTCCGGTGTCGGCCAGCTCGGTGAGCGTCTGCTGGGCTCGCTGCAGAGCCTGTTCGTGCCGCTGGCGCGCATGTTCGGCGAGGCGATGGACGTGCTCAACAGGCATAGGTGGTGCCTTTCTGGGTGCAGCCGCAGGAGGCCCCGCTGCCGCAGCACCCGTCTGATGTGGCGAGGCCGTCGATGATGGCGAGCAGGTTCCTCTCAACGGTGCGGTTCATCTCGGCCAGGCGTTGGTGGCCGTTGTGGTCGGCCTGGGCGATAAGGGCCTGGGTTTGCTCGAGCTGGCGGCGGTGCTGGGGCAGGAACTCGGCGGTGGTGACGAAGACCGGGCAGGTCAAGCAGGCGTTGGCGAATTCGCATTTCTGCTGCAGCGGTAGGGCGCAATAGCCGTTGGGCAGCGCCATCTTGGCTCGGGCGAGGTTGTTCTTCATCCAGATCGCCTCCGCCAAGGGGCCGGTGTCGGGGGCCAGATGTTCGCCGGCGATGTTGACCTTGCGGGCGCGTTCCCACTGCTCGCGGATGGTGGTGTCCGACAGCCGCGCGTAGTGCGCCGTCATAGCGTGCGAGTCGTGATCGAGCAGACGACGGACGGTTTCTTGCGGGACCTCGTTGTTGAAACTGGTAGAGAGCAATGTTCAAACCCTGCGAATGCCTCGGCTCGAAGTACGGACCGAAGTAGCTCCGGTCCTCGTTGATGCTTTTGGTCGTTGCTCTTGACGCATCATTCGGTCATCTAATGCAACCTCACTGGGTGCATCACCGTGTCACCTGATGCAGCTGGCGTGATGACGTCGCAGGTCACGCGCACTGTGCGGCCAGCTCTGGCCCACGCTCCGCTGATGGGCTGTGAGCTGCGGCGCAGGTAGCGCGTAGTCACGGATCTTGCCGAATGATGCCTTCGATGCAACTCCGCTCATTTTCAGCCGGGTGCCGAAGGTGTGGCGCCACTGGTGCGGTGAGACGTGGACCGGTTGGCCGAGCTCGTCGCGGATGTCGCTGACGCGCAACCAGGTGCGTAGTTCTCCGCGGAAGGTGGCGGCGCTGAAGGGCATCTTGCCCTCGGGGTTGCGGGTCGGCCGCGGTAGCAGATAGGTCGGGTCGTCGAACTCGGCGAGTACGGTCTGCTGTTGGGCGGCGATGGCCTGGGCCAGGTCGGTGTCGATGGGGACGAACGCGTCGCGGCGCATCTTGTGGTTGGTGTAGCGCAGGTAGGGCGCGCCCTGGCCGTCACGGACGATGCAGTCCAGGCGCAACCGGCTGCCATCGCCGACGCGTAGGCCGGTGCTCATCAAGATCCG
Source organism: Acrocarpospora sp. B8E8 (assembly GCF_039871605.1). NCBI lineage: Bacteria > Bacillati > Actinomycetota > Actinomycetes > Streptosporangiales > Streptosporangiaceae > Acrocarpospora > Acrocarpospora sp. B8E8. The sequence continues at coordinate 85,888 of NZ_JBDPLV010000029.1, forward strand.
TGCCAGCAGCCGGCCGCGGGGATCGGCAAAGCGGGTTAGGTTGTCGGGGTGCTCCAGCTGGGCCATCACCGCTTCGGACAGGGCGCGTGGCGGGCCTGCGACCAGGCGCGGATAATCCTCGGGGAACAGGTCGACCTGCGGCGCCAGGCGGGGCTCCCACTGGTGTTGACGGGCCACGCGTAGCAGTCCGGCGAGGCTGCTGAGCTGGCCGGTGCGGCTTTTCGGGTTGGGGAACCGCTCGGCCAGATGCGCCAGATGGACCTCGACCAGCTCCCGGGTCAGAGCCTCGGGCCCGCGCTGCAAGGCCGGGAAAGACTGCGCGAACAAGGTGATCGCGCGAATGTCGGCGCCGACGGTGGCGACGGCGATGCCGGTCGACAGCCGCCAGCGGGCCCAGCGCTTGGTCAGCTGCCGTAACCAGGTCGGCGCGATGCCGGTGAACCGGAACTGGGTGTCACGGCCGGGGAACCCGAGTCGGCGCAGCAACCAGACATCGCGCGGGTATTCGGCGTCCCAGCCGACGCCCTCGACCAGGTCGCGCAGGTAACCGATGGCATCCAGCAGGAAGCGTCGCTCGATGTAACCGCGCTCGCTGGAGAAGCCGAGATAGGTCATCCAGGATTCGGGGCTGCGCTCCAGCAGGGAGGTCACTCCGCCGCCGGGCAGCGCGCGCAGCAGCCGCCGGATCTGGTGTGGCCGGGTCTGGCTGCGCCGCTCGTCGACGCGGCATTGGATCGCGTAGGCGATCTCCAGTCTCATCAGCATCGGCAGGGGCCGCAGGTCGAATCGGTCCTGGCCGAACGTGGCGCAGCCCAACAGCCACGACTCGATCGGGGGACGGTCGGCGCGGATCCACCGATTGCGGTGGTGGACGCACAATCCCGCCTCGCCCTCGGCGGCGAGCTTGCAGTCGGGAAACCGGCAGTTGTCCCCGGCGGGGAGTAGTGGTCCGCCGCCGTCGGCGATCCAGCGTGCCAAGTCGGGCTGGCCTTGATGCTGCCAGCGGCTGGCGTGGGAGTGACACAGGCCGTGCTCGCGGCGGCTGCGGCGGCAGGTCTCGATCGAGCATTTCGGGGGCTGCTGCAGCCAGCGCCGGTTTGCCGGTGCCGTCTTTGCCCAGGCCTCGACGTCGTCGGGGCGGCCGTCGTCGATCCACCGCTGATGGTGGGCCGAGCACTTGCCGAACACCACGGCCAGCCGTTCGCAGACCGGCACCAGGCACCGCGATCCGCCGATCACCGGATCGTCGGGATCGACCAGGATTACCGGCTGCGCGAATCGTGGTCGCAGCCGGGCGGCAAGGCCGGTGCCGGGATCGGCGTCCCTGTCCGGGAGTGGTTGCGGGCGGCTCATGGTGTCGCTCCCGTCGCCGGGCCGTCCAGCAGCCCGGCCGCGGTCAGGGCGCGACGTGCGTCTTCGATGCCCAGGTGTGAGTAGGTGTCGACGGTGACGCTGATGCTGGAGTGACCAAGCAGGTGCTGCACGACTTCGGCGGTGACGCCGCGGCGCAACAACGCGGTGGCGTAGCTGTGCCGGAATAGGTGGGGCGAGAACGCGATGCCCGTGTGGGCCCGCAGGCGGCGCACCAGCCGGTCGACGCTGGCGTAACTCATCGGCGCTCCGACTGGAGAGCCCCAGAGATTGACGAACACGTAATCGCAGTCCAGCATCCCGTACTCCTCGTGCAGGTAATCGCTATAGAGGCGGAACAACTGGGCGTCGACCGGGACCTCCCGCGACCAGCTCTTCGCCCGCGCTCGATTCACGTTCGCGCGGGGCCGGACATCGACCAGCCGACGGCGAGCATCAAGGTCCTCATGCCGCAGGCCCAAGGCCTCGCCGATCCGCAGACCGGTGTCTTTCAACAAGCTCAGCAGGAACTTGTCGCGCAACCGGTCGCAGGACTCGATCAGGGTTGTCATCTCCGCTTGGGTCAGTTCGCGAGGCGGCCGTCGCTCCGCCCGCAGCGATCGCCCGGTGGCGTTCTGGTCTTGCTCCCAACGAACGACTCGTTGGAGGCGATCGCGACGCTCGCGGTCTCCTCCCGATCGGTCAAAACCTGGAACAGCAGCTCAGCACCGCGTTTGTCCAGTTCCAGATAGCCCAGCTCGTCGACCTATGCGGATATCCGCATAGATCGATCTATGCCGACACGGCGACTATGCCGAGGATCCCGTCAAGGTGACCTCCCTGATGGGGGCGGAGCTGGGCGTTCTCCCCGCATCGCCCGTTCCAGTCTCGGCATAGTCACAGGCTCTCCAAGAACGCCAGAATCTGATCTGTCGGCTGGTAACGGCCCAGGGCCGCGGTCGTGGGGGTGGTCAGGGCGAGAGCCTTCTCCTTGATGCTGATGTCGGCGTGGAGGTAGACCTCGGTGGAGCGGACGCCGGCGTGGCCGAGCCAGAGCGCGATGACGGCGGTGTCGACCCCCGCGCCGAGCAGGGACATCGCGCAGGTGTGCCGCAAGACGTGCGGGTGGAGTCGCTTGCCGAGTAGGGAGGGACAGCGCTGCGCGGCGGTTGCGGCGTGGGTGCTGACGCGGAGTGCGACGGCGTCGCGAGTGAGTCGTCGTCCGGAGCGGGTGGCGAACAACGCGTCGCCGGGCGATCCAGCCCGTTCGATGAGCCAGTCACGGAGGAGGTCTTGGACGGGGCCGGTGAGCGGGACAGCCCGCTGTTTTCGTCCTTTCCCCTCGCAGCGGACGTTCGCGCCGGTGCCGAGGGTGACATCACCACAGTTGAGGCCGGTGAGTTCGGAAACACGCAGACCGTCTGGATCGCCAGGAGCATGAGGACCCGGTCACGTCGTCCTTCCCAGCGGGATTGGTCGGGCGCGGCGAGTAGAGCGTTGATCTCGGGTGTGGTCAGGAATGTGACGATGCGCTTGTCGAAGCGTTTGGGTGGGATGGCCAGGACGCGTTGGATGAGCAGCGCATGTTCGGGATGTTGCAGCGCGGCATAGGAGAACAGGGAGCGGATCGCGGTCAGTCGGACGTTGCGAGTTCTGACGCTGTTGTTCCGGTCGTCTTCCAGGTGGTTCAGGAACGCCGAGACCATAGTGGCGTCCAGGTCGTCCCAATCGAGCTCGGATGGCGTCTTGCCGGTCCGCTCATGGGCGAACCCGAGGAGCAGCCGAGGGGCGTCGCGGTAGGCGGCGATGGTGCGGGGGCTGGCATGCCGTTGCTGGATGAGTCGGTCGGTGAAGAAGGCCTGGAGAGTGTTGGCGATCAAGGTCATGGCCGGATCTCCTGCCAGACGGTTTCCTGGCGCGCGGCGGCTAGGGCGAGAAGTTCGGGGTTGGCCGCCGATCGGATGAGCCACCCCCATCAGCCCCCGGGAGAACGCTCGTGACCCGTCTCGCCCCCATCCTGCAGAGCTTCTTCACCGACAAACTGATCACTCAAAAGCACGCCAGCCCGCACACGATCGCCGCCTATCGCGACGCCCTGCGCCTCCTGCTCACCTACGCCCAGTCCTCGACCGGCACGCCACCGTGGCGGCTGGACCTTCACCAACTCGACCATGAGCTGCTCACCGGGTTCCTCCGCTATCTGGAGATCGAACGGGGAAACAGCCCGCGCACCCGCAACGCCCGTCTCGCCACGATCCACTCGTTGTTTCGCTACGCCGCGCTACGCGCCCCCCGACGATTCGGCGACTATCCAGCGGGTACTGGCCATCGAGGGCAGCCGGACCGCCACCACCGTCATCTGCTGGCTGTCCGACATCGAAGCCGAGGCGATCCTTTCCGCCTGCGACCGCAGCACCTGGATCGGGCGGCGTGACCACGCTCTCCTGCTGGTCGCGCTGAGAACAGGACTGCGAGTGTCCGAACTGGCCCACCTGGCCTGTGGTGACGTCCACCTCGGCACCGGACCGTATCTTCGCTGCACTGGGAAAGGCCGCAAAGACCGTTGCACCCCGCTCGATGCACCCACCGTCGTGGTGCTCCGGCAGTGGCTCGCCGAACGCGCCGGCCAACCAGGCGATCCGGTGTTCTGCACCCGACAGGGTCGGCTCCTGTCTCGCGATGCAGTGCAGGCCCGGCTCGACAAGTACCACGTAATCGCCGTCGACCAGTGCCCGTCCCTGGCCGACAAGAACCTATCGCCCCACACGCTGCGACATTCGACGGCCATGCGCCTGCGACTCGCTGGCGTCGATCTCGCTGTCATCGCCCTGTGGCTCGGTCACGACGACATCAAATCCACCCAGAAGTACCTCCACGCCGATCTGGAGTTGAAGGAACGCGCCCTGGCCCGGACCTCCCCGCCGGATGTTCCCCCGGGCCGCTACAAACCACCCGACCAACTCCTCGCCTTCCCCGACAGCCTATGAACCGCGATTTATGCCGTCCGCAGGGGAGCCCGGAACCCCGCCGTCCAGCAGACCCACGCCAAGACTCGGCATAACAGCGGCATCGCCATAAGGCTCGGCCCCCACCTATAAGCGGCACATCTTCGGCCTGCATCCGCTGGTGGTGACCATCGCCAACACCGGCGAGGTCGTCGCGATCCTGCTCCGTGAGGGCAATGCCGGGTCCAACACCGCCGAGGACCATCGCACCGTGCTGAGACAGGCGATCGCGCAGATCCCGGCCCGCCACCGCAAGAACATCATCGTCCGGGTCGATGGCGCCGGGGCCACCAAGGAGTTGCTGACCTGGATCGGCGCCCAAGCCGCCGAACACGGCTACGACTGGCGCTACAGCGTCGGCTTCGACGTCACCGAGCCGGTCCGCGCCGCGATCGTCAAGGTGCCCGCCACCGCGTGGTCAGCCGCCCTCACCCCGGAAGGGAAGATCCGCAAAGGCGCGCACGTGGCCGACCTGACCGGCCTGCTGGCCCTGGCCGACGGCTGGTCGCGGCAGATGAAGGTCGTCGCCCGCTTCGAACCCCTGCACCCGCGCCACCGCAAACAGGCCAGCGCGATCGAGAAGAAGCGCGGCCAGCGCTTCCTAGCCGTCGCCCACAACCTGCCGGTCACCACCACCAGCGCCACGACGTCTTCCACCGCAACCACGCCGGCGTCGAATCGGTGATCAAGACGAAAAAGATCTTGGGCTGGACCGGTTCCCGTTCTACGCCTTCGCACAGAATCAAGCCTGGTGCCTGGCCGTGATGCTCGCCGCGGACCTGCTGGCCTGGCTGCGCCTGCTGGTCCTCGACCACCACCCCGAACTATGCAAAGCCACCCCCGCCCGGCTCCGTGAACAACTGCTGAGAGTCCCCGCCCGCGTCAGGCGCGCGCGTGGGCGGATCATCCGGCTCCCCGACGACCATCCACACGTCGCCGACCTCATCCTGGCCTGGACCAAGATCCGCGACCTCACCGCCTCACCGCCCTGACCAGCACCCCACCCGACCGCACCAGAGGAAAGGCCCCGCCCACCGGCCCGCCAGGGGAAACCAAGGGCCACCCCGGCAAACCCCGCCGGGCCCGCGCCATGCCCACACACAAGCAACCAAGATCATCTGACGCTGTGTCGTCATCGCTCAAGATCGTGAAAGATTTGGGGTGGCAGTCGCCTAGGTCAAAAGATAGCGCATCCACGTTAAGTTTCTATGCCCTGGGAATCGGGCGGGGCTTTGCGAGTGGCACCGACCATCGGAGCCGCGTTCCTCTTCGGTTGTTTCTATGCCCTGGGAATCGGGCGGGGCTTTGCGAGGGATCGATTATCTGATGACCGTCTACCTGCGGGTTTGGAGATCGTCGCGCGCGGGCTGGTTAACCGATCCGCCTGGAGAGCATGATTGCGATTCTCCCGGCGGTTGAGGGGCTGTGAGCTGGGTGTTTGCGATGCGCCAACCGACGTCTCCTCGGCCGGTTCCCCGGGGACTATGTACCGATCATGTGATGATCCAAAAATCCTGGCGTTCCTCGATCGTACGAGCTCCGATCACCACGAGTCCACGGGCCATGCGATCGTCGAGGGGATACATCCGGATCTGGTCCTCGATGGGATCGATCAAGGCACGAAGCTTTCCGCGAAGCTCAGCGGCCACCGTACGGGACGGGACGTCGCACTCGAAGACGCTCAACTGGACCCGCGGCCCGTACCCGGACAGCAGAGTGGCGACGTCGTCGCGGCGGGCGTCGTCGGCGATGTCGTAGCAGATCAGGTATTGCATAGTCATTTCCACCTGATCGAGCGGTACGGCGTGCCGGGATCCACGATGGTCCGGGCCAGTGCCTTGGCCTGCAGAGACAGGCCAACACGGTAGGAGATCCGCCGTCGCGTGCCTTCGTGGGTGAACAGCGTGAGCATCCGGCGCTCGTACGCGGCGACGAAGGCGCGCCGCGCGTGATCGTTCATTCGGCAGCCCCGATCCGGCACCACCTCGAAATCCTCGGACCGGACAATGCCTGTCGTCAGGCACCGCAGTACCACCGCGTCGACCACCACCGGCCGGAACTCCTCCATGAGGTCGAGCGCCAAATTGGGCCGACCCCACCGAGACTGGTGCAGAAACCCGACCGCAGGGTCGAGCCGTGCCATCTCCAGGGCGGCAACCGCCTCGTGTACCAGGAGGGTGTAGCCGAACGACAACATCGCGTTCACCGGGTCGGGCGGCGGCCGGCGCTGCCGCCCCTGGAAACCCCACAGGTCGCCGAACAGGTACCGCCATGCGCGGAAGTACTCCCGGCTCGCCGAGCCTTCCTACCCCATGATCTCCTCGATTGACCTGGCGTCGGGCAGAACCAGGCGTGTCACGGCCATCGTCTCGGCGATGTCGGCGAGCATCTGATCCGGGTGCCGTCTTGCGGCGCGCAGCAGGGCCACACGCATATTGGCGATCTTCCCGTCCACGAAGGCCCTCGCCAGATCACGGCCGTCGTCCACGGCATACTGCGCCCGGCGGAGGGTCGGATCGGTGACCGCGAGCGAGGTAAGCCGTCCGCCCGGGCCGCCCTGGTCGTCGAGCACCACCACATCGATACCGGATCGAAGTGCCCGGTGCAGGAACGGTGTGGTCATCCCGACCCTGCCCAGGCACACGACCTGCCGGATCCGCCGGAAGTTGAGCCGGAAGAGCACCTGCCCGTTGTGCTCAACGGTGAGCCGCTCTCCCCGGCTGCGAAGCAGTGCGCCATCCCTGTCCACGTAGACGATCGTTTCCAGGGGATGCGACAGCGCATCCACGCCCGGGCTGGTCGTGGAGGTAACCGTGGAACCGAGAAAGGGCACACCGTTGTCGAAGGCGACTATCTGACTCTTGGCCGGATTGACCTCCAATCGCAGAGCGGCCAGTACCTGGCTCGCTGTGGTCAAGGCCCTCTCCGCCTCAGCACGATCGCGGACGGGGACGGCGAAGTCGTCGGAATAGCGGATGACACGGAAGCCTTCGGCCAGCATCGCCTTGTCGAACTCGTGAAGGTAAAGGTTGCAGAGCAACGGGGACAGCGCGCTGCCCTGGTGGAGGCCGACTCCTCGGTCATCCGGCTGACACGCCTGCCGGCGACTGGCCGGTCCATCAGGCGGCCGACGAGATCGACCGCCGCGGAATCAGTGATGACCGCCCGGAGACGGCGCAGGACCTCCCAGCGCGGGATGCTCGCAAAACAATCCTCAATGTCCGCGCGCGCCACCCACGCCGCGCCCGCGTCCCGTGCCTCGACGAGAGCGGCGATCGCGTCCCTGACCCCAAGCCCGCGCCGGTAGGCGAAACTCCACGGAAGCAGGATCGGGTCGATGACGGCGTCGAGTTCGGCCAGGAGCGCACGTTCGACGATTCTGTCGATCAGAAGTGGCACCCCGAGGATCCGGGCACCGCCGGACGGCTTGGCGATCTCAACATGTATCACCGGACTGGGGGTGAAGCTCCCGTCCGCGAGTTCCTCGGCGAGAGCGCTGATCTTCCGTGCGGCGGCGGCCTCGAACCGCTCCACCTCGGGTCCCGCCTCGCCGTCTTCGAACGCCGATTCCCGTACGGCATGCCAGGCGTCCAGCAGGTTCTGCTCGGTGAACGCCCGCGCGGTGAGTTCACCCATCACCGCGCCTTGGGAAGGTGATCGTCGTAGCCCCGAAGCCATGGGTGGTCTGCGCGCCCGTCCCGCAGTAGGGCGCGAACCGCAGCAGTGGGCCGAAAACGTCTGTGAGGTCGGCCGACAGCGCCCTCAGCGTGGCGGTCCCGACGAACCCGGACACCTCGGTGCCATGACCACCGTCGCGCTTGACCGTCCTCAGGTCGAACGAGCGCAACTCGACCATCCTCTTGGCCGCCGTCCAGACCTCGTCTTCGATCACGTACGGCGAAGCTTCCGGGAGTGACTCGTTCCAGCGCCGCCGGTAGCCGCCCAGGATGAGACGGGGATCCGGCGTGATGACCCGGCGCCCGTTGGCTGCGAAGAATGTAGGGGACCGGAACGAAAGGATTGCCTCGCCGACCTTCGGCCCCGTCATCACCGACTCGAACGACTCCTGGTGACGTTCATAACCAGTGATGCGACAGGATCGCGCCCCCAACCGGACCGTAGCGAGCGTATCCGGATCGAACGTAATAGCATTCTCTCGCAGCCAGGCACAGCGCAGGATCACCCCGGTCTCCGGGTCCATCGGATCCGGGGACAGGGGCCATACGGAAAACGGCTTCACTTGAGCGGCATGGTCCCCATCTTTCTCGAACAGAGAACATGCTAGTCCGTGCAATTGCCGAGTATCCGCCTTTCCTGCACCCTCGATTCTCAGACGCAATAAAATTGCCTCCGGCACGCGATACTCCTTTCGGGGTCGGATGAGCCTGTGACCCATGCAGCAATATGCACCACACATTTCTGGTTTCTAATTTCCGGGTCGGCGAGATTATCAACGAGCCGCTATTGGCGGCGGGGGGCTTGTGACCGGGCATCCCGTGGTTCACCTTCCCCATCGCCGTGCATCTATGCCCTCCGGGTTGGGCAGGGGGTTTGTGACTACGAGAACCATACGAGTTCCTCGCGGCACTCCTCCGTTGCTATGCCCTTCGGGTCGGGCGGGAGTTTGTGACACCACCCGAACTACAGCAAGGTGTTCGTCTGCCTCTGCTGCGTTTCTATGCCCTTCGGGTCGGGCGGTTTTGTGACCACGAGCACACGCAGGCGATCCTCGGTGGGTTCGAGGTTCCATGCTCTTCGGGTCGGGCGGGGGTTTGTGACGGCTGGCGGTTTTCGGGGGTGGTGGCCTGCGTGTTTGGAGATCGTTGCGCGCGTCGGCGGCGATCATGGTCCTCGTGGGCGTGATGGGTGTCGCGTTCGCTGGCAGCAGGCCCTGGAGCTGGGCATTTCTGGTGCGCCAACCGAGCCGGTTTCGACGCCCTCCGCGTGTTCCTGTACCCGGCCCATCTCATCCTCCTGGCCCAGCGGGACGCTCGGCGTCAATGAAGGTGAACCAGCGGTCGAGTTCGGCCCTGATCGTGGCGGCACTGGGCTTGGCCACCGGGTCGGGCCGCCGCCCACCCGATGTGGTGCCCATCTTGACGCGGAGCCGCACATCATCGGGAAGCCATTGGGTGTGGAAGGCGAGGGAACGCAGCCGCCAGCCGCGGGCGCGTGGGGTCACCCGCAGCCATAAGGGGGACGCGCGCCGAGCCGGGCTGGCGTCGGCGTCCACGGGTTCGACCGTGACCGACTCGGTGAAGCCGTGGACGGTGTAAACGACCGGCAGCCCCAGCGCGCCGTCGGGGAAGGGCCCGGCCGGTGTCCTTCGTTCCGCGTACGCCCGGGCTATCTGCCGGTATCCGGCGGTGTTCGGTAGCCTCCCAGGCTGCGGCGGCGTTCCGGGGTGGCGGAACCGCTTCAGCAGGTCCCCCAGATCGGCCAGCGCGAGCAGGTGCGTCCCACCCTCGCGCAGCCAATGCTCGGCGACGTGGAACCAGCCGTCGGCGAAGCAGGGATACTTGGGCTGGCCGGCGAAAGTCCCGTTCCGGACACCGAGATCGGCCAGAGCCCGAGCGACACAGTCGAGCACCGCGGGAAGATCGGCTGGATGGTCCCGCATGAGCCAGGCCCGGTCGAAGGAATTCCGTTCCAGGTTCAGCCGCGGGACCCGATCGGGATCGATCGCGAGGGTGCCGAACCCGCGGCGGGTACGGGCGCCGATGCCGCCGAAGGTCCGCAACGCCCACAATGCGCTGAAGAACAGATCGGCGTGGCTGGGCCTGCCGAGATTCCGGACCTCGAGCTTGAGGATGGAAGGGCCCAGACGGCGGGGTCTGGGCTGGTTCTCATCGGTCAAGCCGGGTCCCATCAGGTAGCCCAGTTTCAGATCCGGAGCCGGCGGCGCGCTGACTGCGATCCGGCCGCCGCGTAACAAGATCTTGGACGGACCCGCTGTCCCCTCACCCGCCGCCGTGCCGAACAGCTCGGTCTCGGCGCGCAGCAACTGGCCGGTGTCGTCCCCGACGTGAGGCCCGGCCAGGGCGCGCAGCCAGTAGGCCAGGACGCCGCGCAGGCTGGGGATCGGGAAGGCCATCTGCCCCGAGCCGGCGCCCTCGGGAAACCTGCCGAGGAAGGCGGGGGTGACGGTCCGCAGGGGAAGCGGCTGCCAGGTCATCGTGGCCCCTTTCGCCAGGCGACGTGCGCGAGCGGCGCGGTGATCGGCTGGTCGTCCCACAGGATCTGCAGGAACACGCCCGAGACGAAGCTCCACGCCGTCGCGGCCAGCACCAGCAGCCACGGATCCAGCGCCGGTCCGCAGCCGCGGGCGCTCCACCAGCAGGCGATGCTCTCGGGCACGCCCGGCGCTTCGGCTGTCGCGGCGAAGGCGGGTAACACGAACCGCAGCCCGATCACGCTGACAGCCGCCGCGTGCCCGAAGCCGATCGTGCCCACGACGGCCACGCGCCGCACCAGCGGCCATCCCTGGGCGCCGTGATTGCCGGCCTCGATCGCCAGGTATCCGAAGCCGATCGCCGTGAGTACCGCGACGGCGGCCAGCGCCGTACCGGGAGCGGATCTGGACCACCAGTCGGCGGGCAGGGCTGCCAGGGTGAGCAGGCCGACCGCCGAGCTGGCCGGCTGGCGCAGCAACCACACCCAGCCGGAGGCGGGCATGGCCACCGCGCTGTAGGCGATCACCGCGTATCCGGCGACGGCCAGCGCGGCAGACACGGTGAACACCCACGGCCATGCGAGGCCGACGAGAAAGGCGGCAACCGCCAAGGCGAACAGCGCCGCGGCGCCGTACCACCTCCAAAGAACCGAGTCACCCTGCATGCGGCGGATCGTCCGCGCGGTGTCGTACCAGGCAAACCGCGGTAGCAGAATCCGTGTCACGACATATCCGCAGATGCCGCTTCGTGCCGGGTCTCCGCCAGATCCCTCCTCAAGGGCGTCTCTGCCGATCTCAACCATGGCGATGTCCCGGGCGTCGGCCTCGACATCGATGATGGCCGCCAGGCTCGGATAATCCTCAATCGCGGCCAGAACGCCAAGCCACGCCTCGCGGGCCTCCCTGGCCCGCTCGACCAGCGAATCGACCGGCTCCCCGTCAATACGCCAGCGAAAGGGCGCCGACAGCAGCAGCCACCGGGTCCTGGCCAGGTATCCGGCACCGATCGCCGCCTCCCGGGCGCCCAGTCCGGGCACCGCGTTGTCGGCGGCCATCCCGTACCAGGCCTCATAGATCTCCGCCAGCATCTGCCAGCGCACCTGCGCCTGCTCATCGAGGGTGAACGATCGCCCCACCGTGCCCGGGTGGAAGGCGAACAACCGCCAGATGCCACTGTTCTGCCGGGCGAGCACCTTCCGCCACGCGGCGACCCGATCGACGGTGCTTCGGTTCCTGAACACCGCGTCGATGTCGTCGCCGCCGGCCAGCTCCGGCACGGGGCAGGGGACTTCTCCGGGCAGCGCGATCAGATCGGCGAAGTCTGTCATGGGCTGCCGTCGTTGCTGCCCGGGATCTCGCCCAGCACGGCCAGATATCCCCGCCCGAAGTCGTTCAGCCGGTAGCCGGAGCCGTACCTCTCCCAGGCGACCTCGGCCTGGAAGGCCTCAGGGCCGCGCTGCGGCTTGAGTCCTTGCTTGACGCGCGACAGCTCGGCCCGCATCACGTCCAGGTAGCCCTTGGGGAAACGGCGCAGACCGATCCTGGTGGCCCCCGAGGCGTTGCCCTCGAAGGTGTACCAGGCCGAGGTCCGCTCCGGCGCCTGGGAGTAGACGATCTCGGTCATGGCCAGCGTGTGCAGCAGCGTGGCTTTGTAGCCTCCGGTCAGGTGGACCTGCAGGTCCTCGTCTACCTCGTGGACGGCGCGCAGCACCCGGCCGATGGCCCCGACCGCGCCGTTCAGATCCTGTGGAAGGCCGGGAATGCGGACCACCGTCGCGGTCCCCGGACGCAGCCGCCCCCGGAAGCCGGCCACCTCGCCGTCGCCGGCGGGTGCCGACACGTACGCGACGCGCTCGTCGCCCAAGAGCAGGGCGACGCAGAGAGCGGCCGAGATCCCCGTCCGGGTGTCGGAGGCCAGAAGCACCACGCGGTCGTCGCCGCCGGTGAGACGGCGCAGGCCCTTCGCGTGCAGGGTGCCGGTCTCGGCGCAGATGTCGGCGGGCCACCGCGGCAGTCCCGCGTCCGGTACGGCGGAGCCGAGCGCGCGCCGCGCCGAGTCGATGACGTCGTGATCCGCGAGCCGGTCGGGATCGGCGCCGGTGAGCGGGGTCCGCTGAGCCCAGACGCCGAGGGCCTCCACGAACCTGCCCGCCTTGGCGCCGGGCAGCGCGGCCCGCTGGTCCCACCCTTTGAGCACCGACAGGCCACAGGGCACGACATAGATCGTCATATCGTCGCCTCCAGATACCCGTAACCTGAGGCGGTCTTGGCGCCCACGCCCAGCTCGTCGACGGCCTCCTTCAGCAGGTCCGCGGCGGCGCTCAGGTGCGGTTCCGGGCCGGCCAGGTAGGCGATGAAGGCGCCGCGCTCGACGGCGAGGAACGGGATCGGCACCGGGTTGATGTGCTCGCCGGGCGGAGCCGGGCTCCCGGACCCGGCCGCGCTGCGATATCCGCGCGTGTGCGGTGTGAGCACGTGCTCGACGACTTCTACCCCGCCCGGGCCGGGTAGCGCGTCGAAGAACCTCACCGCTCCCGGAATGTGCTCGTCGGCTTCCGGTTCGGAGCCGAAGATTTCCGTGCTGGGCTTGCCGTGCTGGCGCGCGTACTCCCGGGTCACGCCTTTGAGTGAGCTGCCGGGGAGCACGGGCCAGCCGTAGGTGCCGTCCAGTTCGATCCCCACATCCCGCACTCTGCCCGTTGCGGTGCCGGTCACCAGCGCGCCCCACATGCGGAGTTCGACGCGCCTGATCGGGCCGAGCCCGTCCATCGCCGCCTGCCGTCGTCTGGCGACGGCTTCGACCAGGTCGCTTGCCGAGGTCCCGGCCCGCTCGCCCTGTCCCAGGTTGTACTTCACCGCCGTCTTGAGGACCGGCTCGTCGACCAGGTCGTCGTCGAGCACCGCCGTACGGTGCAGCAGGATCCGCCCGTTGGCCGACTTCAGGCGCTCCGCGGGTCTGAATCGCCCGTCCACTACCTCGACGAACTTCGCCAGCGGACCGAGAACGAGCTGATCACGAGGCATCGGATCCCTCCCGGTCCTGTTCTCGTTCCAGCGCTTCGGCCAGGCGGCTCAGCCATCCGGAGAACTCCTCCAGCCGCACCGAGAGCATCCCCAGGCTCGCCGGTTTGGCCCGCAGGTGATCGGTGAGCCGTGTCAGGAAGTCCAGGCTCAGGGAGGGCCGCCCCGTCTCCTGCCAGCCGAGCACCGCGCAGATCTGGGCGCGCAGTTCGGCACCGACGATGTCGTATGCCTTCTCCAGTTCCTTCTTCTCGCCGCGCTTGGCGGCGTAGAAGGCCAGCGTGGCCAGCACACCGCTGGCCCGCAGCATGGTCGGCAGCGCGCGGAGCCGGGTCAGCACCTGCGGCGAGACCTTCTGCCCGCAGGCCTCCCGGATGCGGTCCAGCGCCCGCATGGCATCGGCCGCCAGATCGTGATCAGCTCGCCGTAGCGTCATCAGGCCTCCACAGGCGGCACCACATCAGGCCCTTGCCGATGCTCTCGTCTCCGCCGACGCGCAGCACCTGCCCATCGAGCGCGGCCACCGCGCCCAGGTCGCCGGGGCTGCCTTCGAGCAGGGCCGCGAGCAGGCTCTCCCCGGGCAGGTATTCGCTGTAGAACGGGCCGTTGCGCACGGTCTTGGTCCGGGTGTCCCCGGTGCCGCCCAGTTGCACCCGCGCCGTGACCGGCGCGCAGTCACGGCTCACAGCCGCCAGCAGGTCGTCGCCGCCGCACACCAGGTCACGCTGGAACTTGGCCCGGAAATAACTGTCATCCGGGAACCCCCGCTGGGCGATTTCGGCCGCCCACTTCTTCAGCGCCGCGCTGAACTGGGTGGCGGCGACGTACGGCCCGATCACCAGTTCGCCGGCTTGTTCCCTGCTGATCCAGGACGTCTCCTGCGGCGCGGGGACCGGCGGCAGCGCGAGCCCGGCCAGCGCCGTCTTGCGGGCCAGGCGGGCCTGCGCCATCGGGGAGGTCACCCAGGCGAAGGTGTCCTCCATCGTCGGGGCGGGGAAGGCCACCAGCTGCGCCTCGTGGACGCGCAACGAGCCGGGCGTGGTCTCCTCGCCGCCGCGCGGAGGTTCCGACCCGAAGATCTGCGTCCACCGCGGGATGTCACGGAAGTGCTCACGCAGCGCGCCCTTGAGACTCTCCCCCTTGATGATGGGCAGCCCTGTCGCCACCTCCCGCTGGATCGGCATGTCGACCACACCCGAACCCGTGTCCGCGCCCGCGTGGACGGGAGTCTCCGCGTACAGCAACAGCAGCGCTCTCACGCAGACCACCTTCCGGGCAGGGCGAACCCGAATCCCGCGCTCCTCATCCAGTCCTCCGCCTGCTCCAGCGGCTCGTCCTGGAGCCGCCCGGCCGCCTGCGCGGCAGCCTCCTCATCGGGGAAACACAGGTAGTACACGCTGGCGGCCGGGGCCGCCCACATCAGCAACCCGCCCCGCACCCGTCCACCGGAGGCGGTCACCGTGGTGATCACCTGCGGTGGCCCCACCGCCGCCGCCACCAGCCGCGCACCCGCGATCCTCGGCTTCCAGTCCCCGCCGGGGAACACCGCGGGCGTGGCCAGGTACAGCAGCATCCGCCCGCCGGGAAAGTCCGTCACCGGTTCGGGCATCGCCACGCTCGCCGCTTGGTGGATCTGCGCCCGCCGGCCACGGCCCCCGAAGTCGACGGTCCGCACCGGCAACGATCCCATCGGCCCGCCGACACAGCGGGCGGCCAACCCGTGTCCCTCGGCCAGCCGCAGATGCTCGGTGGAGTAGATCATCCCCTCGGCGGCCATCCGGTTCTCCCGGGCGATGCCCACTCTGCGCTCCACCCGCCACGGCTGACGCCCGCCCTCACCCTCGCAGAACGCGCTCAAGTTCCCGCTCACCCGCCCATCGCACAGATAGGCGCCGAGCGCGTCGCCGTCCCACCAGCCCTCCGCCGGCTCACTGTCCTGCGGCGCGCTGAGGAACATCTCGACCTGATCACTCAGATCGGTGACCTCACCCGGACCCGGAGATGACAGGCGCATCCGCTCCAAGCCCCGGCCGACCTGGATCACATCGCCGGGGAGCGGCCAGTGCGTCTCCCACCCAGCGGCCGTCCGCGACGCGATGAACGGCCTCTGGACCCGCTCGGGCAGAATCGTTCCCCGTGCGGCGGGATCGCGTCCCGCGCCCGGCGGCGCCCCGTAGGCGGCGCCCACGGCCCCGGCGATCGTCGACGGGCTGGGCAGAACAGCCCGCGCTTCGGAGTTGGTCCCCGCGTCGAATGCCCGCCCATCCCGGATCACGATGGTGTCCAGGGGCTCCAGCACCACCCAGCGCGTCACCGGCCGCCCTCCGCGGCGAGAAAGCGCGCCACCAGCAGCGCGTCGACGGGAATCTCGATGTGATCCCCCCGCGGCACCGACAGGGCATACAGGGCCGCCCCCGCTTCTTCCGGCAGGCCATGCCGTACGGCTCGCCGGGCCAGTTCCCTCCGCAGCCAGCGGGGGCTGAGTGCCGCCAGCGCATCGGCGTCCCGCTCCACCCCGATCGCCAGCCGCGCCGACAACGTGCCCTCGCCGGTCATCGCGGTGACCAGCGTCTCCAGATGCGCCAGCAGCGCGACCTCGCCGTCACTCCACGCGGACACCCATCTGGCCCGCTCCCCACCTCGGTGATGGACGGCTACCGCCAGCCCCGGCCGCATGCACGCCTTGGCCTCCTTCAGCAGCAGCTGCGCCCGCGACACCGCCGACTGCAAGGGCGATGAGGCGTGGAAGAACACCAGTGCCGTGCTCACGGTGGGGGTTTCACCCCCGACCGCTCCGGACAGCGCGTCCCGGAACGCAGCGGCAGAGCGCTGGGCGGCACGCAGAGCCGTCGCCGCGGGCAACAGGGCGAGCACGTCGTCGCCTCCCGCGTACACCACCCGCCCCAAGCAGTCCGCCGACTCGATCACCGCCCGCTGCGCACGGCCCGCCTCCGCCAGAGCACCCGACACCCGGCCATGCCAGTCGCGGAAGGGACCGGCCGACCGGCTGCTGTCGCCCAGCGTCCTGCCCAGTTGGTCCGCGTCCTGTGCGAGCACGGCCAGGTACGGCGTCAACGACGCTGCCCCCGCCTCGGCCTTCATCAGTGAACGCAGCGTCGAAGCAGCCTCCCGGCCCGGTTCGCAGATCTCCCTGCCGGGGCGGGCTGCCAGCCCGTACTCCCGCCGCAACGATTCCGGCTCCCACGTTCCGGGCACACACCAAGCGCCCTCGACTTCACGCAGCCAGTCCACGACCTCGTCCGAAGAAGGCCGCAGTCCCGGTAGCGCCCCACCGCCACGGCGAAGCTCCGCACGTTCCTCACCGTCGAAGAACTCCTCCAACAACTGCACTGCCGCACACAGATCCCCGATCGCCTCCCGGCATTCGGGACGGCTCTGAGCTAGGCTGATCACGTCTCCCCGGTAGGGAGCCGACGCGATCGACCAGGTCGACGGGAACCGCGCTCCACGCGCCCGCTGGCGTTTGATCAGGCCGATCCCGGACAGGAACTCGCCCGGCTTGACCCTCCTGGCGTCCGCGGGCACGCGCGCGGCTGGCCAGCGGCCGGTCAGGGAACAGATCCGCTCCTGAGGCAGCGGCGCGAACACGAAGTTCCTGCTTCTCTTCCGCTCCGCCAGCAGTTCCTGCGCCCGGCCCCACTGCTCCTCATAACCTCCCGGCAGCGGCGGAATGACAACCCACTGGACCATGGGGAATCCAGGACTCTCCAGCGCATTGGCAGCGGCCCTGAATTTCTCCCAACGAGCCTCGACAGCCTCCCGCATGCGGCGGGCGAGCTCGATTCCCCCACCCGGGGAGGTGAGAGCCACGACCCGGTTCGGGATCCCCGAATCGACGTCGCCCGGCCCCGGCAGCACCAACTCCGCCCCGGCGGCAGCCTCCACTAGCGCCCTTGCCAGTTGCGACATGATCTGGCTCGACGCGAACAGATCACCCGTACGCCGAGACTCCGCGACAAACCGCTGAACCCCGGGAATCGCCGCCACCACAAGATCCCGCCGAAGGACATCCCCTTCCGGCACGCCGCCCTCCCCGTTTTGCCAGTTTCGCGGAGGTCTCAGGCTAACGGCCGAAAACCGGCACCGCAGAACTTCCCGCATTCATCCGACAGATCCGCCAAAACGTCAATTTAGAGCGAGCCGATATCTCCAGACAGCCGAACATAACCAGAGTCGTCATCGCCCAGGTTCTTCGTAATCAGGTCGCGTAACCGAGGCTGGGCCGCCAGGGATCGTCGGCGAGCAGGCCGTGAAAGGGCGCGCCAGGCAGGTACATCTCGTCCGCGTGGACGAGATGTACTGCGGGATGCCGGTAAGAGGGATTACCAGACCCCGAAAGAATCAAGAACAGCACAAAGTGGACGTCGGAAAACGAAGTGGCCGGAAAGTACCGTAAGTACTCGTGGGTCGATCTGACCGGCGGCGACCTAAAACGCACTCCCTCGGCCTACCGTCAGGCCACCTTCCCTGGCATTTCGGGGCAAACGAATGCGACACGTTGACCAATATCCCCACCTGCGGTGCCGCTGCGCCGCCCTGTACCCGGAGCGGGTTCGCTTGTTCCCGATGGGCCACCGGTACCCAGCCGTCCTGTCCCGGCCTTCATGCGACCTTGGAGAAATCCGCTCCCCCTCATCGATCATGCTTCACGATGGAGTTCGTGGCGATACGGCGAAGGCCCCGGATCAGAAGAGCGCAGGTGGCGATGGCCTCCGTGGTGGGGGCGCTAGGCATGATCTTTGTGTTGACCGGTCTGGATCGGGCCGATCAGCTGGGCAGTGTCCTGGGTGTGTTCATCGGCTTGGCCGGCTTAGCTTGCGATTTAAGCAGGTCCGGGCGTTGGTGCAGGTGGAGGCACGTTAAGCCCGATGTTGTGGCGTATCACTAGATAGCGGAACATACCGGAACGTAGCCGTTTCGATACGGCGTGTCGTGACGATGGTGAGCGGCCACCGCCTCATCTTCGGAGTTGAGAGACACCGGAGACCAAGGGGGTGGCCGCAGATGCTCACTATCGCAGCCGTGCGCGAGGTGGCGGAGGACGTTGGGGCAGCTGGTCGGCCACATCTTCATCCCCTGATCGACTTCCGTGCCGACCTGCACGGACTGCTGTGGCGCCGGGCGGACGCGTTGTTCGAGCTCACCGATGCGATGCTGTGCGCGCAAGGGCCGGTCCGCTCGCCGGTGGAGTTGTCGATGGAGCCGGAGTTCCGCCGCGGGCACGGCTCGGTCTACGCGGCCTTGGATCAGGGGCGAATCGACGCGGGCGGGCTGCGGCGCCTGCTGCTAGGGGTGTCGGCGGCGGCCCGGCCGGGTGAGCCGTTGATGTTCGCCCTGGATGTGACGCCGGACGCCCGGCCGGACGCCGAGTACGCCGATGAGCGGGTGATGGTGCAGGTGCGCGGCAAGGGCGGCGACACGTTCCTGCCCGGCTGGCCCTACAGCATCCTGGTGGGCGTGCAGTGGGGCTCCGCCTCGTGGGTGGATCCGATCCAGGCGCGCCGGATCCGCCCGGGGGAAGAGCACACTGATGTCACCATCGAGCAGATCACCGATCTGCTCGATGGTCTGGAGGCGACCGGCAAGCTCACCGCGGGCGACCCGCCGCCGCTGGTCATGCTGGATGCCGGGAACTACGCCACCGACATCTCCCATGCGCTGGCCGATCATCATGTTCAAGTGCTGGTCCGGTTGCGGGCCACCCGCGTCTTCTACGCCGATCCCGAACCGCGCAAACCCGGCGAAAGGGGAGCGGGTAAGCGCCACGGCCGCGAGTTCTCCTGCTCTGACCCGGCCAGGCGGCACACCCCCGACATCGACCTGGTCGCGAACTCGGCCCGGTATGGCACCGTGGCGGTCCGGGCCTGGACTGGCCTGCATCAAAAGCTCACCCGCACCGGCCGCTGGGCCGGCCATCCCGCCGACCAGCGGCTGCCCACCGTGCGCGGCACCATCATCCAGATCGTCGTGGACCGGCTGCCCGATGGCCGCAAGCCGACCAAAGATCTCTGGCTGTGGCACGCCGGCCCGGTCCAGGCCGACACGGATCTGGTGGACCTGCTGTGGAGGGCCTACCTGCGCCGCTTCGATCAAGAACACTTTCACCGGTTCGCCAAGGTCTACCTGGGCATGGCCCGCGCCCATCTGGCCTCGGCGCAGGCCACCGACCGCTGGATGCACCTGATCCTGGCCGCCTACGCCCAACTCCGGCTGGCCAGCCCCCATGTCGATGACCTGCGCCGCCCCTGGCATCCGCATCCCCAACCGGGACGAGGACTCAGCCCCTACCGGGTCCGCCTCGGCTTTCGCCGTCTCCGCGCAAAACTGGGAACTCCCGCCGACTCACCGAAACTCACCCGACCGGGACCCGGACGCCCTAAAGGATCAAGGAATCGGCCGAAGGACAAGCATCCGCCCTACCGCAAGACCGTAACCACGGACAACGAACACCGAGAGTGACGTTAAATCGCAAGCTTAGTCATCGCGCTCCATGGCCGGACGCGCCCGGAAAACACGCCTGCTGATTCCGCCGGGGTTGGTCCACCCGCGATTGCCGTCAACGCGGAGCCGCTTTCCCCCACCGCCGACGAGACCCGTTCAGGACAAGCTTCTCCGAGTCTTCTTACTCCCACGCCTGAGGTCACGCGTCGTTACGGAGGCGACCACATAGAGTTTCAGGGAAACGTGTTCCACGGACCGGTCACCGGGAAGAGCGCAATGACTCGCCCCCCAGATCACAATCGCCATGACCCCGTCTGACGGACACAGCGCCACGGACAACCCCACGGACGACGTCCCGGGCGAAGCCCAGCATTACGCCGGGGACCATGTGGAGTTTCATGACAACCTCTTCACCGGCCCTGTAGCCGGCACCATCGAGTATCACGACCACCAGCACCACTACTCTGCCTCCGACCGCACCGAACAGGTGTGGTCGGGCAGCCCCTATCGCGGGCTGGCACGACGCGGATGTGTTCTACGGCCGTGAGCAGGTCACCGCCCAACTGGCCCAGATGCTCGCCACGCGACTGGATGGTCTGGGCATGCTGTTGGTGACTGGGCCGTCCGGCGCGGGAAAGTCTTCTCTGCTCCGGGCAGGACTGCTGCCGTATCTGGCCGCGGGCCGGCTTCCCGGTGCGCCCGGCAGCGCGCGGTGGCCTCGCGTGGTCATGTCTCCCACCGCCGATCCGCTTACCGAGCTGGCCATTCACCTGGCCGCCCTCGCGGGGACGGATCCCGTGAACGTCCGCGCGACGCTCGCCGCGCATCCCGATCAAGCCCCGCTCCTGTTTCGCCAGGTTGTGTTGAAGCAGACGGGCTCACCGAGATCGCATTCGGCGCAGGAGCGTCTAGTACTGGTGGTGGACCAGTTTGAAGAGATCTTCACCCTCGCGTCATCCGGAGTGGGTGATGCGGAGATCGCGGTGGATTCGGCGAAGCAGAGTCCCCGCCTGGATGACACGGCCTTCGAGTCGCTTCAGGCGTTCATATCGGTGCTACGGGCCACTGCCGAAACTCCGGCCGGTCCCGGCGGCCAGCTGGCGGGGTTGATCGTCATCGGAGTGCGCGGTGATTTCTGGGATCGTTGCGCGTCCCCTGCCGCCCCTTATCGACGCGCTGCGGGCCGGGCCGTTCACCGTGACGGCGATGGGCGAGGCCGAATTGCGCCGCGCCATCATCGGCCCGCTAAACGCGCCGGACTGAGCGTGGAGTCATCGACCTGGTCACGCGCGGCCGGTCACCCCATCAGACCTGGTGGCGGCAGTGGTCGAAGGCCGATCAGCAGGTGGTGCAGGGAGCGCTGGCCGCCACCGGCATCACCGACCGCGTGGTGGACGAACTCTCCGGGGGCCAGCGGCAGCGCGCCTGGATCGCAATGGCCGTCGCGCAGGGCACACCGGTGCTCCTCCTCGACGAGGCCACCACCTTCCTCGAGATGGCCCACTAGGTCGACGTGCTTGACCTGATCAACCTGAACCGCCGGGAGAACCGCACGATTGTCATGGCCCTGCACGACCTCAACCAGCGTGCCGCCACGCCGACCATGTGATCGCGATGAAGGGCTGGCCGCATCGTCGCAGAAGGCGTGCCAGCCGACGTCATCACCCCGGACACGGTCGAGGAGGTCTTCGACCTGCGCTACGAGATCACCACCGACCCCGTCAGCGGAACCCCGCTCATCATCTCGATCGGCCGCCACCGCAGAGCCCGCGACGAGCCTAAATCCTCCATCCATGTCCGTTCCAGCTGAAGGTGACGAGAGCGGAGTCCGCTGAGCTGGTAGGTGTCAGCTCAATTCGGGCGGCAACGGCGTGGGTTGTTCGGGGTTAGTTGGCATCTTCGGTGGATCTTGGCGCCGTGACCGTAGGTGGCTACCTGTTCTGCGCTTCCTGAGTCGCTGACAGATTGCTCATCGCGATGTCCTCGCTGTGGCGGTCGCCGAGCTCGTGGAAGATGGCGGCGGCTTGCTGGAAGGCGGTGACGGCCTCCTCAACGCGCCGCACCAGGCCAGCCCGAGCCCGAGGTTGCCCACCCCCGTGCCTTCGCCGTGGCGGTCTCCGAGGTGGCGGGCGGCCTACTGGGCGTGGGTGGTGAGGGCGATCCACTCGGTGAACAGCCGCCGCCAGTTCAAGGAAGCGGCCAAGGGCGAGCGGCTGCGATTAAGTTGGGGTGTTCGGCGTTGTCCAGCCCTGCCAGTGCCCTGCCGACGTGCGACTCAGGGCGAGTGTAGCGAACAGCGAACAGCGAACAACGATCAAGCGATCCGCCGCTCTCCGGGATCTGGACGCCTCTGGATCGGCGTCAGCGGTCAGCGGCCGCGACGAGGTCGTCGGGAGCCCCGGTGCGCAGGCGTCCGATGGCCGCGCCAAGGGCCGCGCCGATGGCCGCGCCCATCGCCCAGAAGACGATCATGCCTACGAGGAACTCCGGGCGCAGCACGTCGAGGACCGCCGCCTGCCACGTCGGCGGCACGGCGTCGCCGGTGCTCAGGTAGCCGGCACGCTCGTTCACCCAGACCACGGCCTCGGGGATGCTGACGGCGAGCACCGCCACCAAGACGGCGAGCCCTGCCACGGCTCCGCCGCGCAGCCCTGAGCCGAAGGATCGGGCGCGCCAGGCCGTAACGAGCGCGACGACGAGCAGCACGACGGTCGGAACGCCCGTCCAGAAGCTGAGGATGCCGCCCTGGTCGTGCGCCAGTGACCAGCGCGAGGCGGCGAACGTCCCAACAGCCACGACGAGGGCCGCCCCAGCGGCCTGCAACCACGTGCCGCGCGGCGGCCTGGACCGCAGCGCGGTCCAGGTCCCGCCGAGGGCGAACCTGCGGCGCTCGGCCGGATCGTCGATCGCCGTGAGCTCGGCCTGCAGCGCGGCACCCCACGCGGACCGGTTCTCAGGCAGGTCGGCGGCGGCCAGGTCGAGCAGGAGCTGCCAGACGTCGCGTACCGCACGTTGATGGCCGACGGTCGCGGCGCGGGTGCCGAGCGCGGCTCCGAGGATGGGCCACGGCAGGGCCCAGATCAGCGTGGGGAAGAAGATGTCAAACGGTATCAGCAGGTCGCCTGTGCCGAGGTTCGCGACGACGGGGAACGTGCCGGGCTCTGCCAGGTAGGCGGCGCGCAACGGCAGGTGCGCGGCCGCGGCACCGGCGGCCATGGCGATGAGCGTGAGCAGCCCGGCGACGGTTCCGGCCCCGAATCCGCGGGCACGGGTCACGGTGACCGCGGCCAGGCTGGCCAGTCCGCCGGTCACCATCGCCGCGAGCAGTCCGAGCACTATGGCCAGCAGCATCACGTCGAAGCCCCAGCGCGGGCCGTTCGTGACTATGGCGAGGTACACGCGCTCCATGCCGAAGGTGAGCAACCCGGTGCCGGCGGCGACAACGATCAGTCCCGGCCACACGGGCCATCCGGTGCCACCCCGCAACGCGGCGCGGATGCCGGCGGCGAGCGCGCCCGCTCCGCCCCGGCGCACGGCGTTACGGACTCGGACCGTGAGCACCACGATCGCGAGCAGGGGCGCCGGTGCGAGCACCGCCAGGGCGAGGAGGAAGTTGAGGATGTCCATCATCGAAGGTCTCCGAACGGCAAGGGCGTGCCGGGGGTTGAGCGGTCGCGGTCAGGTGGTCCTGGGCGCGAGCCGGGCCGCGCCGGGGGCAGGTGCGCCGTCGCCGGCACGCGCCGACTCGGCAACGAAGCGCGCGAGCTCGGCGCCCGCGATGGAGAGCCGATACAGGTGCCTGGCCGGCCGCCCGCGCGGCGGGTCGGTCTCCCAGGAGGTCTCCACCTGACCGCGCTCGGTGAGGCGGATGAGGATCGGATACACCGTGCCCGCCCTCAGGCCGAGGTTGCGGCACAGGTCGTAGCCGTGACTCCAGCCCGCGCCCGCCTCGGCGAGGGCGATGAGCACAGCCGCGGTCTGCGGGGAGGGACGTCGTGCACGTGCCATGACTCCAATATCTATCTAGATAGAGTTAGGATGCAAGATCCTTTTGTGTCGGGGCTGTCAATGTTTTGTGGAGGTTTGATGCATATCTTCTGGGCGAGGCTGACACATGAATCGACCTCAGCCAAGCAGGCGATAGCGAACCCTGACCGTGATCTTCGGCTGGGGACGGCTAAGGAGGGGAGCAGGCGGCGGCCGGCTGGACGGTGACCTTGTGGCCGAGTGCCTCGAGCTTGGCGGCCAGCCGCTGGGCCTCCTAGTGAGCACGCCCGCCTGCCGGCCAAGGCCGTTGACGACCGCGGTCTACTGAAAGTGCGATACCACCGGGGCTCCGAGGTCGAGCGCCTCAAGTTGCTCGCGGACCGTGAAGATCTTGTGCCCTGGCCGGCGAGCAGGATCAAGGGCGTTTCAACTCCGTACTCAACTGGCCCAACACCCAGGCCGGCACTGCGTGACCGCCCGGCAGTAGAGCTCACTCGCGTCCTCGGCGAGCCACCATTGTCCCGGCCGAACTACCGCTCGGCCGGGACAACACGCGATCCTAGGAGGCTGAGTTGTTCACCGGCACGAAGTCGCGGCCTTCGCAGGCTTTGGTCGCCAGCGTGCCAAGCCAGTTGGCGTAGTCGTAGTTGCCTATCGAGTTGTGGTAGTTCATCGCCCAGACCAGCTCGTCGCAGGAGTCCGCGCTCGCGGGCGAGGCAGAGACGGCGAACATGGCGAACGCGGCCACCACGAGGCCCACCACAGTGAGCAGTGCTTTGCGCATCGAGATTCCCCTGTCGTCGGGATGTGCTTCCGCGTTCTGATTCGCCGCCGGCGCGTTCCCGGATTGCCGTGGGGAGCCGCGAGACCGTCGAAACTCACCCAGTCACCCGGACGCAGCACCTTATTACTCATTCCTCCCTCACTCCCGTGGCCGCCGCAGCCCCACCGGCGATGATCCTCGCCGCCGTCTCCACCAGCGAGGACTCTTCCCTCGACCACCTCTCCGCGGGACCATCAGGCACGAACACACCGTCCACGCCGACGACATCGTCCCCAACAGTGACGCTGATCGACGCGGCGCTGCCGGTCGTTTTCGGCACCGGCGTCTTAGCCGGCGGCATCTTGACCACCCTGGCTCAGCTGCGCCACCATCAGCGTCAGCAGCGCGCACCCGGCGACCGCATCCACCTGCCCGCCGATCCTCAAATCCAGCGGGTGGAGCAAGATCTGCACCGCCACTACCGGTTTGCCACCCAAGCCGACCGCCAACTCGCCACGGCGTTGACCGCTCTCGGCGATCTCCTCCACCGCCAGGATCCGCCTATTCGGAGCGTCGCCGGGATCCATCTAGCCGACGGGACCGTTGAGATCGTGCTCACCGCCCCCGCGCCACCGCCTCCTCCTCCGTTCGCCGTCGTGGCCGGTAGCCAGGACATGCGTTGGCGCCTAGCTCTCCGCGAGAATCCTGCGGACTCACCGATCCGCCCCGGCTCACGGCCTCATCCGGTGCCCGGCATGGTCACCGCCGGGTTCACTCGGGACGGGGGACGTCTCCTGGTGGATCTTCAACGTCGGGGTGTCACCGTCTGCCGCGGTGCCACCGCGCTCATTGACGCCTATCTGCGGATGATCGCTTTCGAGGCCACCACCAGCCCCTGGGCACCCTGGCGACAGGTCATCCTGGTCGGCTTTCCCGAAATGTCAGTGCTCGGCCCCCGAGCCGTCAATTACCCTGCCCTGGGCGCTGCACTGGACATGTTGGCTCGCCGCACCGATCCTACGGACCCGCTCCATCACACCAATGCCGACAGCGGCAGCCAGCCCGCCACGAGCCCTCACCGGCAAAACGGCGAGCCCGATCACCGGGCGGGCCCCGATGGAGATCACGGCCCCGTCTTGCTCATCAGCGTAAGTCCCCCCTCTGCGCAGGATCTGGACCAGCTCTGCGCACTGCTCCAAGACAGCACCGGCATCGCCGCGATCCTGCCCGACCATCCGGCCCGCGCCACCGCCGACAACCGCGCCGATGACCATGCTGGAGGCCGCTTTGAGCTGGCCAACACCCAGCACGGCCCCGTCCTGCACGCAAGTCCTCTGGGGCTGACCGTTCGGCCGCCGGCCCTACCCGCGCCCGCCTATCGCGATCTGGCGCTACTGTTCGGCGCCACCCAACTCGCCGACCCCGGACACCACGTCCCGACCTACCCAGCCCTGCCCGGTCCGTCGACCGCAACCACGGTGACGGCAACTGCCGAAGGCGACCACGGCCTGCAGATCCGTATCCTCGGACCACTGGAAATCCTCGGAACCCACCAGGAACTCCTGCCCAAACAGGCTGAACTCGTACTCCTCTTGGCCCTGCACGAACCCTACGGGCTACGCAACAGCCAACTCGCCACGTACCTCGGCCCCGACGAAGATACCCCCAAACCCCCCGACTCCCTGCGCCAGCACCTGTCCCGCACCCGCCAGCGCCTCGGCACCGCACCAGACGGTCAGCAACGCATCCGCCACATCGGCAATGGCCTCTACCGCCTGCACGACGCAACCCTGGACTGGGCCCGCTTCCAGCACCTGGCCGCCCTCGACCGCACCCACCCCGCCGACACCATCGAGCACCTGCGCGACGCGCTGAGGCTGATCCGCGGCCAAGCCTTCACTGGCTGTTACTACTGGTGGCTGCAACCCTCACTGCTGGAAACCATCCGTGCCGAAATCGTTGACGCCGCCGCCGATCTGGCCGACCTGGAACTAGCCGCAGATAATCCCGCCGCCGCCGCACGCGCCGCACGCTGCGGCCTGACAGCTGACCCCACCGCGGAACAACTCTGGCGCGCCCTCATGCGCGCCGAACACGCCGCAGGCAACCTCGCCACCCTCCACCAAACCTGGCGCCAATGCCTACGCCAGATCGCCGACATCAGCCTCGATGGCAAACCCCATTCCGACACCATCCGTCTGTTTCACCAGCTCACAGCTGGTCCCCGAGCGAGAGCGATGTCTTCGTAGAGTCCGTCATCATGCGAGCCTCTTTGTGGGGGATCCAGTGAGAAGCTCACCTGACCAATTTCGGAGGCGGGAAGAGTCTCACCCACCAATCACAGAAATCAAAACGCTCACCACCCCTGTGATCCAGAACAGGTGGTTCGCAAGTGAGATTCGGAGCCAGATATCAGTCGGTGGCTTTGTCGTGGATGAGGCTTGTTCCCTCGGCAACACTGGGCCGAGGGATGCACAGGAACGCACCGCCGAATCCAAAGGCACCGACGCCCTCCCCCTGTGCAGCGACACCCGAACCTGCCCATCAGTCTGCCCGCCGACCCTGAACCCTTGAGCCGCGTTTTTCACATCCGTGTCGGCCAGCCGGTCTCCCCAGTGATGGCAACCCTGTCGTCCTTTCCACGAGGAGAACCGATCTTGACCGCCAACGAAATCGACCAGCCGATCGAGTCCGAGCCCCCGCCGCGGCTCCGTCCGTCCTGGGACGCAGGCGCTCTGTTAGTCCCGGTCAACGGAGTGATCGCCGCCATCGTCGGGGCCTACATGAGCACTCGTTCCGTCCTGGTCACCGCGATCGCTGGCGCTGCGGCCCTGCTGATCGCCGTGCTGATCATTGGGAAGCGGTAATGCCTGCCGGGAGTGCGGGTCCTGGAGCCGCACTCGCGAGGAGGCCGAGGAACGTTCTTCGTTTCCGGGTTCACACCCGGGCTGTCTTATCGGTCTATACGGAGACGGCCAGAACCGCTCAACCGATCGGAGAGCGCCGGTGGCACTTACGGACACGGTCACAGGAGGATCGGTGACCACGCCTCCTCCTCAGCCTCCAGATGAGCTGCCTACCTGGTTCGAGGAGTTCTACAGAAGGGAGGTCACGGCGCTGGCCAGGGTGGTGATGCGGGCGGGCGGCACGCTACAGGAGGCCGAAGACGCCGCCCATGAGATCTTCGCCAAGATGCTGCACCGTGTCAGGCACGGGGAGGAGATCCGTTATCCCCGTGCCTACGCGCGGAAGGCGGTGCTCAACTACTTCACCGGCATTCGTAGCCGTCACAAACGCGGCCACGAGTTGGCCGTTAAGAGCGCGCTACCGGAAACCTGGCAAGACCTCCGGCTGGAGGAATGGGAAGGCCGGCAGTGGGTGGATCAGTTGCTCACCCACTGTCCACCCGCCCAGCGGAAGGTCATGGAGTGCGTCCTGGAAGGGCTCAGTCACCATGAGATCGCTGATCTGCTCGGCAAGACTCCGGCTACGGTCCGCAAGAACTACCAGCTCGGCCGCCAGTGCCTCGAACCCTTCGTCAGACATGCCTGCCAGGTCGTAGCACAGATCGATTCAAGATCGGACATTTCTCCGATCAGCCAGGAGGATGCCCGGTGAACGAATCCCACGAGACCTCCAACCTGCCCGGCGAGCCGGGACGGGACATCAACCTGCACGAGCCCGTTGACGACCTGGACACCATCGACCAGATGATTGGGGACTACTTCACTCCGGAACGGCTGGACCAGCAGTGGCAGCGAATCGTCGAGACCGCCCGCAGCTATGGCGCCGACCCATCACGCCGCGACGATTCACCCGATCCCGCGCTACCCGATCCCGCTCTCCTCGGCCAGGACGAACCGGACCTGTTGGACATCAGCCACTGCGGCGCATCCGATGCGTTGCGAGCGCCACTGGAACTCGCCGCACCACAGACCGACACAGTGCCGGCGGCCAGCACCGTCTTCCCCCGTCGTGCCGGGCCTTATCTTGCCCAGGGCGGGAATATCAGCCGCGCCGCAAACAGGGCTGTGGATGCGTTGGAATCGTTGGCAGTTCCCGGCCTCGACCTGCGGATGATGAATCCCAGTGACCGCGAGGAAACCAGGGCTACGATCGCGGAGTTGCGGGAGCTGCTGAGTAAGTGCCCGCCCGGGACGTTCGGGGCAGAAGGCTCGGCGGTGATCCTCGCGGCAGTGGCCCCGTTGTCGGAGACATTGATCGCGGATCGGGACGAGCGAACTGCCTTGCGCCTGATCCATGCCGCTTCCCCGCAGCTGAAGTTCTTGGGACGCAGCCATCCGGCCGTGTTCGAGGTGCGACGTGCCCGAGCCGAAGCGTTGTCCGAGCTTGGCCAGTACCGGCGGGCCGAGAAGATGCTGCATCAGCTGAGCGAGGACGAGAGGCGGGTATTCGGTTCTGACGACCACCGAACAGCGCTGCTCCTGCTCTGGGCGCTCATCGGCAGCGACCGGTTGCAGAAGGCCGAGGAAGGCTTCCGCGCGTTGGAAACCCGCCTGGCCCAGCCACGGGACGCCAGTACCCCGATGCTGTGGCATCTCCAATGCAGGTACTCCTGGCTGCTGGGACGACAGGGACGAGTGAGTGAATCGGCGAGGGGCTATGACGGCGTCATCGTCAACCGGTCCCATGAGCTGGGCGCTGATCATGCTGACGCCTCTGACGCGCGGCACTCCAAAGGGAAGATGCTCGTATTCGCCGGAGAAGGATCACAGGCGGTCGCCCTCCTGCACGGCTTGGCAGATGACCGCGCGCGTGTCCAGGGAGACCGTCACGCCGACACGCTGGAGACCCTGAAGTACCTTCACCTGGCTCACGCGCTGGCGGAGCCGCGTGATGATCGCGTCGTCGACCGTTCGATCAACGCCCTCCTGGAGATCCTGCACATTCAAGATGAAAGACACGGGCCGGTTTATCCCCATGAGCCGTGACACAGCTGCATGGCTCGGCAAGCTCCTCCAACTCCAGGGGGCGATCTGTTCCCGCGGACAGATCCCCGATCTGCGGCAGGTCCCGATCGCGGACGAAGGGCAGAGCCAGACCATCCCGTTGTTGTCCCATAGCAGCGCATCGCGGAACGTTCAGTCGAATCTCGAACAGGTAGTGAGGTAAAGATGAAACTGGGGCTGTTAACGGCCGCTCTCGGCCAGATGTCACTGGAACAGGTCGCCGCCTGGAGCTGCCAGGCCGGATATGAGGCGCTGGAAGTAGCGGCCTGGCCGGTCGGCAGCGAGCACATCCACCAGGCCGCTCACCTCGACGCGGCCGGCTTCACCTCCGAGGACGCCGCCCGGGTCAGTGAACTGATAAACGGTTACGGGCTGACCATCTCCGCGGTGACCTACTGCGGCAACAACCTGCACTGCGACGCCGCCGAACGCGACCGTATCCACCGCCACCTGCGAGCCTGCATCGACGCGGCAGCGGCCCTGGGCGTCCGGCATGTCACCACCTTTATCGGCCGTGACATCACCCTGCCGGTGGCCGACAATCTCAAACAGGCCGAGCAGCACCTGCCCCCGCTGGCTCGGTATGCGGCCGACCGCGGCGTGAAACTGCTCGCCGAGAACTGTCCGATGGAAGGCTGGCACCCCGACGGATACCCAGCCAACCTCGCCTACTCACCCGAGCTGTGGGACTGGATGGCCGACCTCGGCTTTGGGCTCACCTACGACCCCTCCCACCTGCCATGGCTCGGCATCGACCCGCTCGACGCGCTCGAGCACGCCCTGCAAACCGGCATAGTCGGCCACGTCCAGGCCAAAGACATCCAGATCGACGAGCGAGCACGCACCCTCTATGGAGTCTTCGGCAAGACAGTCGGACGCGCCTCGCCCACCGATGTCGGATGGTGGCGCTACCGCGTTCCCGGCCGTGGGCAGCTTGACTGGAACCGGATCATCGACATGCTCTACGCAGCCGGATATAACGGCGATGTCGCTGTCGAGCACGAAGACCCGGTATGGGGCGGCGCTCTCGGCCAGACCCTGCAAGGCATGCAGATCGCTGCGCGCACTTTGCGGCCTCTTATCATCGCAGAGTCGGATGGATGCGCTGGTTGATGGCGTGGCCAGTGCTGCCGAGACACGCCGTGCCAGCGCAGCAGCGAGGCCCTGCCGTCCACGCCGTACCGCGACAACTCCGCCGCCGTGGCGGCACACCCAACACATCGACCTCGCCCGCCCCAGCGCGCGCTCCATTTGCGGGCCCGACACTCGCACCGGGCCCACGGCGCAGCAGCCGATCCAGCTCCGACGACCAGGCCGGGCACAACTAGCTCGGCTGATCGTCGCCCTGGTCATCGCGGCGGTCGTCGCGGGCACCGCGGCGGTTTTCTGGAACCGAGCAGCCGGGGACGACAGCGACCGCCCGGCCAGGCCCGGCGAATACCCGATGAGTTACCGGCTCGCCGAACGCGGCGGCTGGCGGCTCACGATCACCAAGATGGAGATCGACCGGAACGGTCTGACCCTTCGCATCCTCTACGAGAACACCGCCTCCACGCCGCAGAACCTGACATGCGAGGACGAGTTCGGCGGATCCTTTCTGCGCTTCCCCGACACCAAAGATCTTTCCGGACGCCACGGTCTGCCGAGACGCCGGCATCGGCGTCTCGCACACCGTCCCTGCCGGCGGCACCTGGAACAGTTGGGGCCATTTCCCGCTGACCGGCCACGGCGGCGAACCGTTCACGGTGAGCTGGTTCAACTGGGGCGAACCGACGAACCCCATCACACTTCCCGCGGGCTGATCCGGCGACCGGTGCTAACTCCAGTACAGCGGGTCGACCAAATCGCGGAACTCCTCGTCGGACATTCCGAGTTCGGCCAGCCGCGCACGGGCGTCGTCCCAGACCGGGCCGGCTTTTGTCGACGTGTGCGGGCGGCCGCGCATCGCCTGTTCGATCTCCTGCGGCTCCATGCTCCGTGAACGCGCCGCTGCGGAAGAACCGCTCGAGCTGCGGGCGGGGGCGGTGCGGCGGGCGATCGGCGGCTGGCTCGCTCTCGCCGAGGCCGCGGACCGATCCCTGTTCGAACGCCTCACCTGGGACATCGGCGGCATGGCCGCGCGGTGGTACATGGAACCGGCGCGGGCCAGGGGGCTCGTCCTGGACGCCCTGGACTGGTTCGACGTTGAACGCGCCGCCATCAGGGCGTGCGTCGCGCAGGCCGCCGCCTCCAGGCAGCACGAGCCGGCCTGGGAACTCGCGGCCCGCTCGGTCAACTACTACGCCGCGCGAGGGCTGCACGAGGACTGGGCGGATTCCCATGAGCGTGCCCTGCGCGCCTGCCGGCACGCGGACAACCTGTGGGGCGAAGAGATCATGGTACGCAACCTGGCCACATTGCGCACGTCCCGGCTGACCGCTGAGCTCTGACCAGGACTGCGCCGAATAACTGTGTTAGGCGACTGCCGCGATCGCGTACCTTCCGGAACGCCAGCACGCCCTCCATTCCCCTCCCCGTATCACACCCCCATACCTGGCATATCTAATTCTTGCGTATAACATGGCCTCATGGAGTGAATTATCCTGGTGTTGGCGGGCGTCGGGGGAGCATCGCAATCCGCCCGTTCGGTGTTTCAGTAGACGGTTCAAGAGGAAATACGAGACCTTGCCACCGATCCCCGCCCATGGCAAGGTGGGCCGGGATGTCAGCGAGCCAGACTGTGCTCGCGGGTACAGAGACGAGGCTGGTCGTGAATTGGCCGTTGGCCGTCGTGTTCGGAGCCCTTGGCGGCGCTCTCGTTGAACTTATCAATACGTGGGGGAATCTGACGGCCTGGCAGAGCGCCCGCCGGGAGGCGCTTCGTAGCAGAAAGCGCTCACTTCCCAGCATAGGTCTCTACATAGACCCGCTCCCGGACGCCCTCGTCGCCCTCACCCGCGTGCTGCTCGGCGGCCTGGCCGGTTTCCTGTTCCATTCGCAGGTCACCGGCATTGTCGCGGCGGTCGCGGTAGGGGCCGCCGGTCCCGCCCTGCTGCGGCAACTCGGCACCGCCTCCTCCGTCCGCGAGGCACTTCAGCGCGGAGTGACCTCGGACGAGCCGGCACAGGCGACCGATACGGCGTCGGAGAACACAGGCACGTCGCGCGAATCCCGGGAGGACGCCCGGCAGGAGGCGGCCGAATGAGAACCGAAGGGCTGGGACGGCGTTACTGGAAATCGCTTGTCGGCGCTGAACGGCATGGCTCGCGCGGCCGGGGGGAACGGGCACGCGAGGGATACAGTTTGAGCCGCCGATATTTGGCGTCGCTTGTCGGGTTCCGGCTCCCCGCGGCCTCTCCTGGCAGTACGGTGACCGCGGATCCGTCCCCGGAATCCGCCGACAGGATGATGTTGGAGCCGGCACTCGCATCCATCGGCGGCGGCGTTTCCGCCACGCATCGGCAGTTGAAGGAATTGCTCATCGGCCTTCGGCTCGAAGGTTTCTCACCCGAAAGACCATCGCTTGGGGTGAGCACCGGCGAACTCGACTTGTCCGCCGCCGCGGTGGCCGGTGCCAATGACAACAGGTTCGACATAGAGTTTCGGGTTCGAAACAGGTCGGGGCCCGCTGACGCGTTGACGGGCGTGGGGATCACGGTCAAGGCGGACACCACGGGCTTCGCAGTTCGATATCTGGCCATCGTTAACGACTCCGGCCACGCGGTCTTCCGGGACGTCCCATCGGCCGAGTGGAGTTTCGATACTTTCGCGCCCTCGGGCAGGCGTTCGGGCGCCAGAACGATGGTGTTGCCCATGGTGCGAAGGGAACGCGATGCCTTGGCAGCCGCCGGAGGCGACGACTACGCGGTCATCGTCCCTGCCGGGGCGCTCTACCGGCTGAGCAGGCCGGGCGCCGGGGAGCCGTACATCTTGGAGATCGTCTGCCCCGCGGATCGAACCGGTATCTTTCCGCTGTCGTACCGCGGAACGGACGGCCGATGGCGGGAACTGCTGATTCCCATCATGCCGGTTCGGAGCGGCTCCCCACGCTCCAGAGTCCGCCTGCGGGAATTCTCTCCGGACGAGCCGTGGGAGACCGGCGACAGCGTGACCCTGGCGGAACTGGGCCCGGAGCACCGGCAAATTATCGAAGACTCCATTTCGGCCGCATACGACAGGGCGACCATCGCCGCGTGGAAGAACCTCGTCGAAACGGCTCCTCCGCAGGTCGGCGACATCATTCAGGCCCGGCTGTCCGCATCGGAGGACCAGGGGTGACGGCGTCCCGCACGCCCGGTCGGGAAGTCGGCCGGTCGAACGGCTTTCTCCGTCCGCCCCGGATACCCCGCGATCATCACGGGGGTTCGTCGCCGCTGGACGAACTTCGTGCACTTGAGGTCGCCGACGGCCGGCCGGAGTCCAGCCGTCCCGCCGACGAGTACTGCACCCGCCTGGTCGACGAAGGGCTGTGGTGGCGCGCCTGCCAGGAAGCGGTTCGGCGCGGGCCGGATCTCCTGCGGCGGTGGGCCGCGCCTGCCGCCACCACGTCGTGCTGGGCCGTGGAGTGCATCAACAGGGCGGGCGAGCCCGCCGACTTCGACAGCTCGTCATCGGACGCCGCGGGTGAGGAGGACTTGAGTCCGGCGGCGATCAGAGCCCTTCATCTTGCCCGATTGGCCGGACTTGTCGCAGATGGGGACGACCGTCGTGACGAACAGGGCATCCAGCGGACGCTAGGCGACATGGCGGCCGCCTGGCAGACAAGCCATATCCTGCCCAAACGCGGACTGACGGGGCAGCTTCTCGGTGTCCGCCGGGACCCGGCTGTCAGGCGCATCATGGATCTGCTGGCCCCGATGCCCGGCGGGGCGGCCCGGACGATCGTGGCGTGGCAGGCGATGCTCCTTGCCGGGCAGGCACCCCCGGCTCGCCGAAAACGTGAGCGAGAGATCAAGGTCTTGTTCGACCCCTTCGGCAGTGGCATGGGCCTGGCCGGCGTTCTGACGATGTGGGTGGTCCCCAATGGTCCCGAAGGGTTGTTTCCCGATCCCCGCACCATGTGGGCGCTCACCGCGGACGAGGATTTCCAGAGCTCGATCACCGCCGCGTGGGAGCATCAGATTTCGGGGCGGTCACAGGTGCCCTGCCTGGTGTGGCGGCTCAGGATAGAGGGACGCTGGTGTCAGCGTGTCGTGGGCCCTTCGCTGGGAGCGGCGTTCGCCGTCCTCCTGACCGAAATTCTCGGTCCCCCGACCGGGTCCCGGCGTGTCGTGAAAGCCGGTTCCGGCCCGATCGGCGCACTGACCCGATGGTTCCGCGTTCCCTTCCGGGATCAGGCGATCACCGGAGGCGTCACCGCCGAAGGAGATCTCCTGAAAGTCGGTGGAATGGCGGCGAAGCTGGCGAAGGCCAAAGCCAGCGGACTCGACGTGGTCGCACCAGAGCAGAACAGGAGGGACGACGCGCAGTACGCCCATGGCGTGGAAGTCCACTGGGTTCCGGATGTGGCGGCGGCCAGACGGGCGCTCTTCCGCAGGAGTGTGCCACGCGTGTTGTCCGCCGCGGCGACGGTCACCATGGTCGCTTCGCTGCTCGCCGGAGGAGTCGCCTACGAGCAGCACCGGACGGCACAACGCCAGAGTGATTTGGCGCTTTCCCGGCGCCTCGCAGTGGACAGCAAGTCGCTGGTTTACGCCGAGCCGAGAGTTTCGCAGATTCTGGCGGCCACCGCATGGCATTTCTCGCCTGCCGCGGAATCACGCCATGCTTTGCTCACCTCGCTTGTCCCGCCGATCCACCGGATTGTTCGCGACAGGGTCGGCAGCGTGGTGCTGAGCCCGCGAGGAGACGTCCTGGCGGACTTTGGCGGAAACTGGATCCAAGTACTCGGCGCCGCCCGGGGTGACGTGCTGTCCTGGTTCCGGAACAAAAGTGGGCAGGCCATATGGTCGACTGCATTCTCTGCCGACAGCAGATTGATCGGAATAGGCGGACAACATGGCGTCGTCGAACTGTGGGATGCCTTTCGCGGTAAGCACATCGCCGCCATCACGGTGTCGAAGTCGGCAGTCACGAGCATTGCCTTCACACCCGACGGGGAACGCATGCTCGTCGGAACCTTTGACGGGGTCGTGCAGTTCTTCGACGTCGCATCCCGCCGCCCCGCCGAGCGGCCGCTGAACACTCACGATGGTTCAGCCGACTGGTTTTTTCTCGACGATATCCTGCTCAGCCCGGACGGCAAGTCGATGGTGAGCGTGCACTTGAACGGGACGATCCAGATCTGGAACCTCGTCGATCGACGCCGGACGGCCGTCATGGAAATCGCGCCACGGGATTCTCTGCGCGCTTTCGCCAGTGCTTCGTTCAGCGGCGACGGAAGAGTTCTCGCCACGGTCAGCCGCAGCAGTGGCGTCGAGCTGTGGGACACGGCGAACGGACGGAAACTCGGCCAGTCGTTGCTGAATCAGACCGCCGATAAAGTGATGTTCAGCCGTGCTGGCAGGATGCTCGCCATCGAAACCAATGGCGTTATATATCTTTGGGATACCGATGCCCGCCAGCTCCTCGGGCCCGCCGTGGTGGCCCGCGGATTTCTTGTGGGATTCGACGCGCGAACCACCTGGCTGGTCACGGCCGGCGACGGCGGCATCCAGCGATGGGATATGAGCACATACAGGCGGGCCGCCGCCGCGCTGGGCGGTCCCCGCTATCAGCCGATCGGATCAGGCGGAGTCAATTCCCTGGCATTCAGCCCCGATCAGCGACTGCTCGCCGTGGCGGACGGCGACGGATACGTCCGGATCTGGGAGGTGGCCTCCCACCGCCTGGTGGCCGCGGTGGCGGCTGGCAAGGGGAGGGCGGATCGGGTGGCCTTCGCTCGTGGCGGCGGTGTTTTCGCCACGGCGAGTAGCGCCGGGACCATACGATTCTGGGACGGCGACACGTTCCGGCAGATAGGCGCCGATATAGAGTCCGACAACGTCGTCGGCCTGGATCTCAGCGCGGATGGGACACTCTTGGCCGTCGCACAGGGTTACGCCGGAATCCAATTGTGGGACGTGGCGACGCAGCGAGAACTGAGCGTTCCACCCGAGTTCATGCCAGAGGACTACTCCCAGGCCGTGGCCTTCGGGGCAGGCGGCAAATTGCTGGCCGCCGCCGGCTCCGACGGGACGATCCGGCTCTGGCAGGCCGATGAGTTTCACGCCAGTAAAGATCGTCATGCGTCAGTGACGTCTCTCCGCGGGCACAAGGGATATGTCAACGGGATTGCTGCGAGCCCGGACGGGAAAATGCTCGCCAGCGCTGGAAGAGACGGAACCGTCAGGATCTGGGATGTCGATACTCACCGGCAGGTCATGTCGTCGATGGTGGGACATGATGGGTCGGTCGAATCGGTCCATTTCACACCTGACAGTTCGATGGTGGTGAGCAATGGCGAGGATCGCACGGCTCGATTCTGGGACGTCACCACATCCCAGTATGTCGGCTCTCCGATCCAGGGTGAAGTCGGTGTGATCGCGCTCAGCCCGGACGGCAGAAAGCTGGCGGCCGCCGGAATCAGCGGCCATGTCCGCCTTCATGATGTCATTGACACCTCCAACCTCTATTCACGCGTTTGCGCTCTTGTCGGACGCGGTTTCGACAGGCAGGAGTGGGTGAGGTACATCCCCGAGCGGGAGTTCGAGAAAGTTTGCTGATCGCCCGGAAAGCTCACGGTGAGCTTCCCGCGATTTTGCCCCAGGCCGCTCCTACGCAGACCGCTCGCGTCCCTGTCGAGCGGGCAACGGCAGAGTGTGGCCATCGCCCGCGCCCTGCTCGGACTCGCCAGCGCGACGAAGTTCATCATCACGGGCGGCATGCTGGCCCTGGCGGTGATCGTCGATTCCACCGCACGACGTTCGGAGCGCATATGAGCACCGTTCTCACCGTCGACGAGGTCGAGGCCTGGCAGGGCCCGCCTCTGATCCTCTTCGTCGGGATCAGCACCGGCGGCTCCCTTGTGCACCGGGTGTTCGGCCGCTGGGCGGCGCTGCTCGACCAGCCCTGGACACTGCGCGGCGTCGACCTGCCCGCGGGCACCCCGCCCGCGGGATGCCCGCCGTCCAGCACCTGCATCCCGCCGAGCACCCTGAACTCCATTTCGGCCCCCTTCGAGCGACCACGGCTCCGGACCGTAAGCGTTACACAGAACCTTGAGAGCCATCGGCCATGGAATTCGGTGCGTATTAGTTATTGAGAAGCGGGTCGAGACTGGATCTTCCGTTAGGGTGTCGGTTCCCGTGTACGGGAATGTCAAGATCGGCCACGAAGCGTCACCCTGCGGTGGGAGGCTGGTTGGAGGATCGTTCAGGGCGACCTGATGTGCGGAGTCTCGCTGACATTCTGGCGGTGGCGCCGTGGGCGGAGCTTGAGGAGCACATCAACCACTTGCGCGAACGGGTCGACACGGCGGTGCTCGCGTCGCACGCGCGCCGGGATCGGCTGCGCACCGAGATTCTGTCGGAGAACCCGGAAATTCGCGCGCGAATCCGACGTCCGCGGCCGGAAACGCTGGTGTGGGCGAAGAATTTGCTGCGTACGGGGATCGTGGCCGCGGCGGACGGCACCATCGTGGCGGTGCCATTGTTGAGCGGCACCAAAATCCAGATCGGCGTCGTCGTGGTGACGAATACCGGGGAGTCCGTCCGGCTGGTGACCAGGGCGTTCGAGCATGAACTGACCGCGAGTGGGGAGACGGCGCGGGAGTTCTTCGAAAACCTGCGCAAGGTGCACGGGAGAGCGAATCTGGCCAGCCGGGCCCTGATGTTGTTCGGCGAACGCCAGATCCTGCTGGCGCAGGAGGCGGACTGGCGAATGATTCACGGCCAGCTGATCCCATTTGAGTTGCGGACGGGCGGTGACAAACCCGGTGAGAACCTGCCGCCTGTCTTCGATCTCCTCCGGCGGTATGTGGCCGACCAGCTCATGCACGGGATCGCCGCCACCGAGCGCTAGTTGGCCCAGGGCGTATGCAGGGCGACCGAGCGGCGTGAACTACGCGCCACGCTGAAGCATGGGCCACCGATCACGGGCTGACCTCTGCCCAGGTTGCTGCACTGCCCGCCGAAGAACCAGAACAGGCGAACACCAGCTGACCGGCCACCCAGACTTCACTCTATTGGTACATAAGCTGAGCACGCCGGGCCTGCCGTATCTACGGCAAGGATGACGACCTCACCCATTGGGCCATCAGCGGGGTCTATAGCCACGTCTCCATCCCGCCGGTCTATGCCGGCGAATGGCGTCTGAAATGCCAGGTCAGCCGACGATGGGGGCGCAGCTGCTCCGCCAGCGCAGCGTTAACGTACGCCGGTTCACCCGAGCGCGGCCAGCCCGCCATGGATACGCCGATACCCCAAGAGCTGTTCTCCCGAATCAGGGCATTCGTCGCTCCGAGCCGTAGTACGGCGTTCTGATGATGAAGAACCGAACAGCCCAACGTCCTTCGACAGTCGGGGGGATACAAGCAATGCCTTTGCCACGCGGGCTGCACTAAGAGCGCCGGTCACCGCCTTTACTTCGACTGGGCCAGGGGAAGCACCTCGGATGAGTCCGCGATCTCCGTCACCTCCAGTTCGAACCCGAGCTCCGCCAGGCGCTGGGCACATCGCGCGAGAGTAACTTGGGAGAAGGTCATGAGCGCCTCGGGCGTCGCTTCCCTGCCTCCGAACGCCAGCACTATTTTCGTTGGCCGGAAGTCGTCAGGGAGGGTGCGAGCGCCGCCGCTCAGTTCGCTGATCTTCCCGCGAAGGCCAATGATCGTATCCGCATGATGCCGCAGTGCCTCGGCGGAGACGAGAGCCTGGTTGAACAGGTGGCTGGCTGATACGGAATCTACGAGGTGCTTCACGTGAATCAGCTCGTCAGTGGGGCCCAGTAAGTCACAGACCTCGATTCCACGTGGGTGCTGCTTCGTCCGCACGAGCTGTCGGTCGAGGCATAAATAGGTGGCGTCCGTGCCCGTGACATGGAGGTTGTAGCGGTTTTCGACCGCACGGCCGATGGGACCCTTCTTCTTGACCTCGTTAGGCCACGGTGGAAGGGCAAGTGATGAGCGTTGAGCGAATATCCTGCTCATCTTCTCCTTGAGCATGTCCAGGTACGCTCCGCCGATGTTGAACCAGCGGCCTTGGTGGAAGACGTAGCGCTGAGTGCCGAGATCGGTCTCGAACGTAACCCATTTAGTCCCTGGGATGGCCCGGCTGATGGGGTTGCCGTCGGAGTCCTTGCCGATGACCCTTAGGCGCTTCAACGCGCCGATCCTGGCCTCCGGCAGCCGCTGCGATACCGGTGCCAGCAGGAACTCCAATTCTAGATCGTCGGTCTCGTCATCAAACCCTCTCCCGGCATTGTCGAGTGCGTAGCTGTGCGCTTCTCCATGTTCCTGCTCCCACTCGGCAGGCCAGCTCAGTGCGATTCGTGAATGGGGCTTTGCGCCGAGTGCCTCTCCCAGTAGTCCAATCAGTGCGTCGGTGGCTGGGTGCCCGGGCTGAAGTGGACGGGTGTGCTCGAAGTGCTCCAGGCCGGCAGCAGGAGGCTCGTTCTCGACGACGTTGTTCAAGAACCTAAGGTCGGCGACAAGTCCGTCGCCTTCACGCGCGAGAGGGATGTTTAGGCCGTCGGCGCCTCGAATGGTCAGGGTGTCATCCCCTCCGCCGCGAGAGGCGGTGAGGCCGGTTGCGGGCATCTTGCCGACCATACGACTGATGATTTCTCCGAGCTCTTCCATGCCGAATGCGTCGATCACCGCCCCGCCTGGGACCGTGGTTCTCGCAGTTCGGGCCAACGTATCCATGGTGTGGTAGGTCAGAGACCTAATCTGTCCGGGGTTGGCACGACGCAAGGCGAAGCGGAGGCCGAAGCTGGAGTCGATATGCGCCTGATTGATTATGAGATGTCCGAATCCCCATGACAGGGCGAAAACATGATCCTCAAGAGGAAGGAGCAGCACGGCTGCGCTGGTGTAGTTGTAGACATCAGGACGCAAGCCTGTGAGCGATTCGACATGAGGAAGCCACTTGGGAGCCGTATTAGCGATCACTCCTGAAACCAGGATCCCGAAGGTACCCCCCACCCGTACCTCGGCCACCTCGAAACCTTGATCGAGATACTTGCCCTGGATGCAGTCACGCAGTTTCCCACTGTCGGGTGGCAACAGGCGGTAAAGAGATGTCTTGTGTGCTTGTGCGGGTGGACGTGCCAACAGTCTTCCTTCGACGATCCCTAGGTGCAGCACAAATATACGCCTTCGACGGAATTAAGGCTTAGCAAGGAGTCGCCGTAGGGTCCATCTGTTTGGGTTCCGCCGATATGGAAGTCGCGAGGGTCGCGATTCGTAGGAGCCTCGTCCAGCTATGTCATCAGGATGAAGGCAAGGATTCCTAGAGCGAAAGCAAGATCGTCCTGCCGTGCTTCCCGCATACCTGTCGATATCCCGAGGAAGGCTGCCGAGCCAATCAGTGGAGGACGTCCAGGCGGATGATCTCGGCCCGCAGCGCAATCTACGGACAGATGCGATGAGCATGCGATATCGCAGACGACCTTGCGGAGGCTCCCGTTATCCGGCGAATGGTCGGGTGCGCAGCAGGGGTGGACGACTGCGGGGCTCGCAACGCTTCCCGGGAGGCGATGGCAGAGGAGGTGCACGGGCCCGAGCCGAGGGTCGAAATCCGTCAGGTAAGGACGGACGGGCTACTTTCCGTTCTGGTCGAGGTTGAGCGGGAGGTCCGCGCGTATGACCTACCCTGCCCACTCTGCCTCGGCGATCCATGGTTGCGGAAGGCACAGCTGGCGGGCTCGGGCGGGCTCGGCCACCGAGCTGTCATCGCAGCGGCAGCGGAAGCCGAGGCCTGACCTTCGTCAACCCGGAGAGCGGTAGGCGCAGTTCCGCGTTGTCCAATGAGGTCGACTACAGTACGTGACCAACTTTCTCTGGTGGAACAGACCAGCTGATTCTTGGCGATCTTGGATCCAGCAAGATCGCCGCACGCGAGCACCATACGAGCACACCGGAGATCGAAAACGCCGAAGACGGGCAGATAAGATTAGAAGGCAAACAAAGAAATCCCAGCTCACAATATGTGAACCAAGGTTCTTCTTGGTGCGCCGCCAGGGACTCGAACCCCGGACCCGCTGATTAAGAGTCAGCTCCCTGGCGTGCTAAACCGTCCGCAGGACCGCCTAGACGTGCCACATCGTACCGTTTCGTCCCCACCTCCCCCGATTTTTCTGCCGGGTTCTGCCTGCCCGTGCCGGATCGGTTCCCGACATCCGAGCACACCACGAGCACACCGAACCCCCATGATGTGCTCGTAACGCCGTTGCACACCGTAACAACCAGCAGGGCTCGTCCAACTCGCACGCGCAGAATGAGGTGGCGGGCTGTCGATTTCAAACCTCATCTGCGCCACCATGACCCGCGTGACCATAGACTCCAATATCATTTCCGCGTTCATCGGCTCGGGCGCCACCATCACGCTCGCCGCCATTGGTGCGCTGGTCGCTCTGTACGGGAAACGCAAAGCCGCCCGGCAAGGCCTGGTGTGGGCTGCCGCGCAGTTCACGGCCGCGGGCTAACGGCCCCGGACTCGCCCGAAGGCCACGCCCGGCAGCGCGACCACTGCCATGCTGAAACGATGCTGATCACACCCCTGCCAGGCGTGGACCGCCGAAACGTGCGCGATGCCCTGAACCACGTGTGGACCAAGACGGTCAACACCCGGCACCATTCGGGCAAGCCAAACGAGCTGTGCCTGGCGTACCTGGCATGGGCGGTAGAGACCGCCACGCATCTGCGGAGCCAGATCAGCGCCCGCGACATCGACCGGCTCATCCTCACCCGCCGGTATTGGGCCCTGCAACAGGTGATCGCCACCGCCAACCTGAATAGCATGCAAGGCGCGCACGTCGCCCAGCTGGTGCGCATGGAACTCGAGGAACGCGAAGCCGACCAGAAAGCCGCGCTCGACACCTTCGAGCGTCGCGTTCAGTCCTGGAGCGATCTGGGGGTCTACGTGGTGGCCGACACCACCTTCTACATCCAGCACACCGACAAGCTGGAGACAGCTGATCTCGCCTCGCTGGTCCAGGCCCGGGAGTATGACGCGATCCACCTGCTGTTCCCCATGGTCGTCGTCGACGAGCTCGACAACCTCAAACAGCACGGCAAGCAGCACACCCGGTGGCGGGCAGGCCACACGCTCGCCGTGCTGGACCGCGTCCTTGCCTCGTCCACACGCGGCGTCTTCCGCTCCCGAGGCATGAAGATCGACGACGGCCGGATCGAAACACGAGACATCACCGTGGAGATCGTGCTCGACCCGCCTGGACACACCCGGCTGCCCATCAACGATGACGAGATCATCGACAGGGCCAAGGCCATCGAAGCGCTCGCCGCCCGCCCGATCACACTGCTCACCTACGACACCAGCCAAGCCACCCGCGGACGCCAGGCCGACCTCAACGTTGTCAAACTGCGACAGGACTTGTCCGCCGAAGAACCGTCCCGCACCTAACGGAACCCCCGACGAGCCGGCGTGGAGATGCCCGCGCGGGCTGGTGTGCGGAACGGGACACTGTGCGGGCAGATACGCCGACCTTCGGCGACGGCGCGAGATTAGTGCTCGTTCCTCCTCGTCAAGGAAGAAGGCCCGCTTCAGGTCCGCTCGTGACGATAGCCCGACGTGCCTGATGTACGCAGCGCCTCATCATCCGCGAGGAACTCCACCGGCGTAAGCCGCGATAGGACCGACCACCATTAACCAACCCATAGTGATCCGAATCGCAACAGGATCTCGCCCGCGCCGACGCTAACTGCATCGGCACGGTGTTCCTGAAGCGCATCTGTGTGGTGTTTTGTGATCGAGGTGGCCACACGGCGAGTCCATCTCGTTGGTCACGACGCACCTGACTGGGGCGTGACCCAGTGAGCCCGCAACCTGCCACTCGACGCGACGATTGGATCGGGCAGATCACGTTCCTGCTCCGCGACAGAGACATGGCTTTGGACTGGACAAATAGCTCCGAGTCGATCAACCGTACCCGGGACGAAGGGGACGGTGACATGGGAGAGACAACGTTTCACGAACTTCGGCCGGAACTGGTCTGGGCCTCGGTGCGGGGACGCACCTATCAGGGTGCGGTGCTGTGGCGGAAGGTCTTCCCCGGTACCGACGACCAGGTTCCCCGGGCGCGTCACCTGGTCCGGGCGCTGCTGATGGACACCGCGTTCGCCGAGGATGCCGAGTACGTCACCTCAGAGCTGATGACCAACGCGCTCCGGCACGCGCCACGGTCGGGCTCGTCCACGGGCTCGGTGATCGTGGAGTGCCTGCTGGCGCCCTGCCAAGTCCGCGTCGCAGTCTACGATTTGGGCGGGGGTGGCACGCCGAGGTTCGCGACGCCGAGGTTCGCGACGCCGATGCCGCTGAGCGGCCATGGGTACGGGTTACGCGCGGTCATGCTGATCGCGAGCCAGGCGGGACAGAGCGGCAGCCCGGACACCGGTCATGTGGTGTGGGCGATTCTCACGCACCAGTGACC
Source organism: Acrocarpospora sp. B8E8 (assembly GCF_039871605.1). Taxonomy (NCBI): domain Bacteria; kingdom Bacillati; phylum Actinomycetota; class Actinomycetes; order Streptosporangiales; family Streptosporangiaceae; genus Acrocarpospora; species Acrocarpospora sp. B8E8. The sequence continues at coordinate 130,183 of NZ_JBDPLV010000029.1, forward strand.
TGGCGCGCCATCCGCCGCGCTCGCCTCAGGCTCGGTCAGTGTCGTTGAGCTAGGGCCCGGCCTCGTTTAGGCGACGCTGTGCCGGAGTTGTTCGCGGGGTCCATCGGGTCTGGAGTGTTGGGCGTCATTGCTCGTGAGGATGTAGAGGGCGTTTCGCGTCATTGGGGATGACGACGAGCCGGGGTTTCGGCGTTCCGGTTGCCGGAGTTGGGTGTGCGACGCCAGCGTGAGCATGTCCAATCGGCGACGGTCCTCCCCTCACTTTGGCCGGCAAGGGAAGGACCGTCTGACGGTGCTGGAGGCACCGGTGACGCTCACCGTAGAGAAGGACGCCCGCCAGGTCGAGCGCAGACTGCACAAGGGCCTGCTGGAATGCCCGCCGTGCGGTGGCCGGCTGGCGCCGTGGGGGTATGGGCGGATGCGGCAGGTGTTCGAGTTCGGGGATCGGGTGCGGTGGCTGCGACCTCGCCGGGCCATCTGTGTCGAGTGCGGGCGGACGCAGGTGTTGCTGCCGGTCAGTGTGCTGGTGCGACGGCGTGACAGCGTGGCGGTGATCGGGTCGGCGTTACTGTCGGCCGCAGTGGGCTGGACCCAGGCGCAGATCGGGCGAGGACTGGGGCGGACGGTCTCGTTGGTGCGCGGGTGGATCCGGCGGCTGGCCGGGCGGGCCGAGCGGGTGCGGCAGATCTTCACGGTCCTGGCGGTGGAACTTGATCCGGATCCGGGCGGGCTGGAGGCGGCCGGGTCGCCGGTGGCCGATGCGGTGGCGGCGATCATGGCGGCCGGGCGGGCGGCCGGGGGCCGGTTCATGCGCATGGTGTCGCCGTGGGAGCTGGCCTGTTCGGTGACGTCCGGAACTCTGCTGGCCCCGGCGATCATCACCGCAACGATCAACACCAATCACATATTGTGACGATCATTTGCGTGAAGTGACCATCGGCAGGTCAGGCGTCATTGTTTGACCGCAGGGAGCCGATGGTGACAAAAGAGGCAGACCAGCAGCGCAAACGAGCCGAGCGGGCCCGCCTGGTGGCGCTGTTCCGCTACCAGATCATCCAGGACGTGATCGACCCGGCGCTGAGTGCCCGTCAGCGCGGCGCCCGCGTGCGCGAACTGGCCGCGATGACCCACCAGGGCCCGTTCGGCGAGCCGGTCGCACTGACCCGGGGCACGATCGACCGGTGGATCCGCTGGTGGCGCCAGGGCGGATTCGAAGCTTTGGTGCCGACCCCCGCCACGATCCTCGCGCGCACCCCGGCCGAGGTACTGGCGATCGCGATCGCGCTGAAGAAGGAGAACCCGGCCCGCACCGCCACCCAGATCCGCCGCATCATGATCGCCCAATCGGGGTGGGCGCCCTCCGAACGCACCCTGCAACGTCACTTCGAACGCGCCGAACTGCCCGGCCAGAGCACACCCCCGGAGATCTTCGGCGCGTTCGAAGCCGCCCGCCCCAACGAGCTGTGGACCGGCGACGCGCTGCACGGCCCGCTGCTGGCCGGCCGCAAGACCTACCTGTTCGCTTTCATCGACGACCACTCCCGGGCGATCATGGCCGCCCGGTTCGGCTTCTTCGAGGACGTGGTCCGCCTGGCCGCCGCCCTGCGCCCGGCCTTGGCCGCCCGCGGCGTCCCCGAATCGATCTATGTCGACAACGGCGCCGCGTTCGTCGACTCCTGGTTGCTGCGCGGCTGCGCGACGCTCGGGATCAAGCTGGTGCACGCCACCCCGAACCGGCCCCAGGGCAAACCTCAGGCTGCATACTGCACCTCTTCGGGTCGTTCCGGCGGTGTTTGGCGTTCGCGCTGGTCAGGTCTTGTTGGGGCGGCGGCCGGCCTTCGGGCGGTCCGGCGGGTTGTCGGGGTCGGGTGGGTCGTAGAGGAACTCTCCCTTGTCGTTATAGCGGGTGCCACCGACAATCCCGGCTCGCCGCCAAGCTTTGATCGTTTTGGGGTGGACG